>JAKLQT010000229.1 GCA_022013205.1 Candidatus Omnitrophota bacterium
ACATAAGTCTTTCTTTCTCCTCTTAAACATGGTGAACACAATATAGCTGATAGCGTGAAGCATGAAAAGCATGCTAGCTCATAGCTGATGGCTGATAGCTCATAGTTTAAAGCCGAAGTCCGATAGATGATCGTTCGCATCACTCACTAAGACGAAGGACGCAAATCCCCTTATTTCAAAGGTCGTAAAGTTTACCATAAGTTCTTGGTTAATGCAAGCTCGTAAAGCTAATATTTACAAAGAGTTAACTGCTGCAGGCTGCAAAAGTAAAAACTGCTACAAGCTGCAAACCAAAACCCCTCTTAGGTTACCGGTTGCGATGCCCGTATCGTCTATCGCCTTTCGGCTATCGGCAAATACTTAAACACAAAAGCTGATGCAAACCAAAACTCGTCTTAGGTTGTCGGTTGCGATGCCCGCCTGTTCTCTTGGAATCGTCTTTCGTTTCCCGGTTGCGATGCCCGTATCGGTTTACGGTTTTGGGTTACGGCTTTTAAAATCAGTCCAGGCAATTCCAAGTTTGTACAATAGCCTACTTACTTTATCATACGCATCTATTAATTGATCACAAAGTTTTACATCTACATATTTAGAATAAATATCGCGCGCTTGATTTATACCCACCCCTGTTTCATTACTTTCTGCCATAGCATCATCAATATATTTTTGAAATCCTGCTTTTTGATGCTTTTTCGCGTAACCTTCCGCGATTAATCGTGGTATAGCTTTACTTGACCGTCGCAACTGGTCTATTAAATCAAACTTCTCGAACTCCGGCAGTTTTGGAACTATTTCTTTCATTACAAGTAACATTGCCGCATAACTATTCTGATACACATCCAGATCTCGATAATTTGTTATTTTCTTTTTCTCATCCATCTTTTGTCTCGGCCTTCGTCTTCCGGTTGCGATGCGCGCCTGTCCTCCTTGGAGGATATCGCCTATCGTCTTACGGCTACGGCTTTTATTGCCGTTACCTTTTTGTACGAGGACGATACGGGCTGCGCCACCGCTTACCTTTTTTGCCGTCTTTCGTCTTTCGGATATTATATCAGTTTATCTTTTTCCACTAAAAAGGCTCTTTCTTTTCCTGCTAAAAGTTTAAGTTCTTTAGAAAATCCCTTTTTGCTGAATAAGATATAGTATTCTTTTCTATCCTCTAAATTCCAAGATAGCTGTTTTGCCTTATTTTTTAAATCTTCATAGATATTGATCCCTACCTGTTTATTGGACCATTTCACCTCGCCAAAAATAATTTCTTTGCTCGTTTCGTTTAGGCCGATCAAGTCTATTTCCTGCTCGTTATTCCACCACCGGCCAATTCTCTCAAAAGGAAATATTTTAGATTTAAACTGCCAGAGAAGTTCCATAGATATTTTTTCGTATGCGTTCGCTTCTAAATTGACAAATGACCTTCCCATCGCTTTTATTGCCCCATCAGCATCCCCTATCTCTAGATTGCTTTTGTAAGGAAACACATAATAAAACCAAAAACGGCAAAAATTATCCGTTATTTTGTAAATTCCTTTGCGGCTTTTATGTGGCTTGTCTTCCGTAACCGGAACTTCTTTTTCAATAAGTTGCAGCCTGGCCAGGGTTTCCAGGTACTTATTCAGCACATTTTTCTCAAGGCCGGTATCATTGACAATCTCCCCGAATTTAGCTTTTCCCCAGGCAATAGCTTTAAGTATTGATAAATAGTTTCGGGGCTCTCTCAGCTCTTCTTTGAGAATAAATTCAACTTCATTGTAGAGATAATTGGTTGTCTTTAGTATGGTCTTCTTCACATTTTCTTCCACTGATAAAGCACCGTCAAATTGTAGAATATACGCAGGCATTCCCCCAGTTATTGAATATATTCTTAAGAAGTCTTCAAACCTTATTTTAGGAAAGAATTGCCTGCTTTCTGAAAAAGTCATCGGTTTAATAAAATATTGGCCGGTTCTGCGGCCAAATAAAGGCGATTTATAAATAAGCGCTTCTGATTCCATCATGGAAATACTGGAGCCTGAAAGAATAAGAAATACTTTACTTCCCTTTAGATATTCATCCCAACCCTTTTGAAATACAGAGCTGATCGATTTATCTGCTTCTACTAAATAGGGATATTCATCAATGAAAAAAACAAACGGCTGGTCAATTTTTCTTTTTAAAAAGCTGAATACGTCTAACCACTCGCTAAATCCTTGTTTTGCAAGCAAAGGATCCTTAAAGTAATCTCCGAAGAGCTTCCCTAACTCAAGCAATTGTTCCCGATTTGACCTTCTATCAGCTAAAAAATATACTCCCGGCTTGTCTTTGAGAAACTGCTTGATAAATTCAGTTTTGCCTACCCGCCTTTTACCGTAAATTACAATAAGGTGGGCTAACGATTGGCCCCATAGTTCATTTAAGTTATTAAGTTCTTTTTCTCTATTGATAAATTTCATAGTTACCTTTCAAAATAGTCTACTCGTAAGTAGTATACTCGTGAGGATACTAATTGTCAACATTGTATTCCTGCTACCAGTAGAAAATTAGAGTCAGTGGGGTCAGGTCTAAACTATTGACAAATTAATTTAACTAACCCCTAACCTTGTCATTTATCCCACTGTCATTCTTTACTTTATCCTGACTCAAATCTATCTATTTAAAAACCGCAGTTCAACAAACAACATTCGCAAATTCCCCTGCTTCAAAGGTCGTAAAGCTTACCATATGTTTTTAGTTTACGCAAGCTCGTAACAGCAATAGTTACAAAAGGTTATGGCTCATAGTAAAAGCAAAAGACGCTTAAGCTCATAGCTGATGGTCGATAGCTCATAGAATCACGGGGTCAAGAATCACGGGGTCAGGTCTAAACTATTGACAAATTAATTTGACTCCCCTTATATAGAAAAGCATAAAGTTTGCTCCCAAACTTCTCCATCCTACAACCCCCTATTCTTTTAACTATTTCCCTTCCCTTTTGCCTTCTGAGCGTAACCGCTTCAATTATTTCCAATTTTCTAGATGAACACTGTTCAAAAACATTCTTGATAAACACAGTTAAATCCACAGATTACGCAGATTACACTGATTTTAAACCAGAGCACCCGGGCGCCAGTTTACAGTCAAAGTTCACAGTTCTTAATAAAACACGAATTAGCACAAAAATTTAGCTTCCGGTTATACAAGTTTATCCTTATGAAACAGGCATACAGATTCCTTTTTCGCCCTTTTTTTCATATCAGCGGTAAAGCCTGATTTACTAAATAAGGCAAAATATTCCTTTCTATTCTGTTTGCCCCAGGTTACTTTTTGAGATTTGTTCTTTAATTCTTCATAAATATTCGTTCCAACAGGTTTATTTGACCATTTGACCTCTCCAAAAAGAATTTCGTTCTCGCGGTTATTTAAAGCTATAAGGTCTATCTCTTCATTTCTATCCCACCAGCGGCCATAAGTTTCGAATTCAAAAGGAAGTTTTCCATTCAGAATAGCATCAAAAAGAATTTCACCCGATATCTTTTCGTAGTTTTCAGCTAAAAACCGCGGCATTACCTCTTTTACTTTTGAGATAACTAAAGCTATTTTGTTTTCTTCGAGAAGAGACCTATTTCTAAAAATAAGCCGAAACCAAAAATTAAAAAAGTTGTCATCAATTCTATATATGCCTTTTCTGCTTTTTTCCGGCATTTTCTCAGTAACCGGTATTTCCTTCTTAGTTATTTGCAGACTGTCTAAAATAGAGATATAGCGAGAGCATGTGCCTTTGTCTAAGCCAGTTTCGTTCACAATCTCTGAAAGTTTGTGTTTGCCCAATGATATCGCTTCCAATATTACAAAATAATTCCTTGGCTCTTTCAACTCTTCCCTGAGCAAA
>JAKLQT010000230.1 GCA_022013205.1 Candidatus Omnitrophota bacterium
AAATAAATTTAATATTAAAAGTATTAGTAATTATATTAATATATTTGTTAATGTTATCGAATCTAATTAACCAGAACTTTAATATAAACTAAAAAAATATATTAAAGCTGGGTCAGACCTCATTCTATTAGATATTGATGAAAGAGGTTTATGCCAAACAAGAGATGCCATGCAGAAATTTACAAGCAGAGTAAGCGTATGCAAATTGGATCTTTCTAAAAAAGCGCAGATTGATAGCCTGTGGGAAGATTTTAATGATGAAATACCCGATATAAAAAATAATTAAAAAAGAATTATTTCCTTAAAATATTTTTAGCTTTATATTCTATCCAGTCAAGATCCGTATCTGCAGGCGCTACTCCTGTTGCCACTGCTGCAGCTGCAACACTTGTAGCAACTGATGGTAAAACTCTTGTATCAAAAGGTTTAGGAATTATATAATCCAGCCTTAATTCTTTTTCGACAATAGCTGCTATCGCTTTTGCTGCGGCCAGCTTCATATCCATATTTATATCTTTAGCATTTGCAT
Organism: Candidatus Omnitrophota bacterium; assembly: GCA_022013205.1. GTDB lineage: Bacteria > Omnitrophota > Gorgyraeia > B26-G9 > B26-G9 > JAGLQQ01. The sequence continues at coordinate 530 of JAKLQT010000230.1, forward strand.
CCAGAGCCCCCCTGAATACTCCCGGAAAAGCCAAAACATTATTTACCTGATTCGGATAATCTGAACGCCCCGTAGCAATTATTTCAATGCCAATGCTCATTGCCAGATCAACCTTTATCTCTGGTTCCGGATTTGCAAGAGCAAATATTATTGGTTTCTTTCTCATCTTTGCAACCATTTCAGGCTTTAGCTGATCAGCGACTGAAACACCTATGAAAACATCCGCATCTTCAACTGCATCGATTAGGTTGCCTTTAATATTATTAGGATTTGTAAGACCTGCAATTTCTGCTTTTGCAAAATTTAAACCTTCCCTGCCCCTGTAAATTATCCCCTTTGTGTCACAAGCCAGGATATTTTTAACTCCAAGTCTGGAAAGAAGTTTAATGATGGAATGTCCTGCAGCCCCGGCGCCATCCATTACTATTTTAATTGCGCCAATATCCAGGTCATATATCTTTAATGCATTAAAAAGCCCTGCAAGTGTTACAATAGCTGTGCCGTGCTGGTCATCGTGAAAAATAAGCATTTGCGTTTCTTTTTTTAGCCTTTCTTCTATTTCAAAACATCGCGGAGCAGAAATATCTTCAAGATTTATGCCTGCAAATGAGGGCTCAAGCAGCTTAACCAGGTTAACTATCTGGTCATTATCCTGGCTGTCAACGCATAGTGGCAATGCAGAAACTCCTCCAAACTGCTTAAATAGCACGCATTTGCCTTCCATGACAGGCAAAGATGCTCTTGCGCCGATATTGCCAAGGCCAAGCACTGCAGAGCCATCTGAAACCACGGCAATCATGTTGCCCCTTGCAGTGTAAGTGTTTAATAGTGCAGGATTTTTTGCAATTTCCCTGCATGGCTGTGCAACTCCCGGTGAATAAGCAAGAGCAAGGTCATGCCCGTTTTCGGTCTTAACTTTACTTATTACGTCAATTTTCCCGACTTTGTCTTTGTGAAGCAGCAGCGCTTCTTTATAAATATCCAAAATTACCTCTCCTGTTTTTTAAATAAATTTTAATTCAAAAATATAAAAATGGCTTAAAATAATGCCTGGTTCTTTATTTTCTACAGGTATACAAGCCTGCCCTCAATATTGACGCTCATATTCTGATTGTTTCTTAAATATTCTTCGAGTACTTCCATTGCTGAAGTGGAAACAACTTTATGTTTTTCGTTTTCAATCAACTCCTCGTTTGTCATCTTTAAAATAATCTGCCACTCCCTCGCCAAAGTTTTTTGCGGCTTTTCCTACATCCTTAAATTTCTTTTTTACATCCTCGTCTTTAAACCTGCTTGCAAAAATTTTTGCGGATGCTGATGCGCTTTCACCAAATTCTTTGGCTTTTTCCTTAAGCTTGGGATCATTAAATATTTCAGACATGGCGCTGCCGAATTCTTTAAACATATCGGCAAAGCTTCCCCCCGGGCTTTTTTTGCCTTCTTCATTCTCGGGCATGTTTACCTCCTTTAAATTTATTTATAACAGGACAAATAAAGTATATAATATTTACATAATATTTAAACAAAATTATTTTTTTAGGCAATTAAAATTTAAATCCTAGGATGAAATAATTGAAAAAAATAATATTATATAAACAGTAAAAGGAGCAAGATGTTAACATTACTTATTACATTAGCAATAGTTTTTTTAGTGCTTTCAATAATTGCAGGCATATTTGGATTTAAAGGTGTGGCAAGAGCAGGGTGCCTGGTTTCAAGAATAATCTTTTTTATTCTGGTAGCAGGATTCATTATTACCATTGTTATAATGCTTGTAAGATTTATATTCTAAAGGTCCGGATATATGAGATAAAAAAATATTTCTTCTCTTCTTATATATCTTTATAATATTTTTTGATTTGAAAAGAATTAGACTTATAATTTATATATCCGGGCGGTTAGCTCAGATGGTTAGAGCGCTGCGTTGACATCGCAGAGGTCATTGGTTCAAATCCAATATCGCCTACCAAATCCAAAACGCATAGCAACACATGAAGTTCTTTTTTAAGAAAATCTTTTAAAATTATGCTTAATTTATGCTTATTTTGGGTATAATGAGGCTAAGATGATTAATTGTTGACTTTGGTTGAGCACAAAACTTATGGAAATAATATTGCTTTACCAATTTTCTATTGTTTTGATCCTGATAATTATTCTTATTAACTTCATTGTTAATAACCACCTTTTCAGGAATACTGTAACTTATTCGCTGCCAGCAAAAATTATAAATGATCCTCCTAAGGTTTCCATACTCATACCTGCCAGAAATGAAGAGAGAAACATAAATAGATGCCTGAGATCACTTACAAGACAGGACTATCCAAATTTTGAAATAATTGTTCTCGATGATAATTCCAGCGACAACACGCAGGAAGTTGTTAGAAAATGGACAGAAAAAGACAGCCGGATAAAACTTGTAAAAGGTAAAAAGCTGGAAAAAGGCTGGCTGGGTAAAAGTTATGCTTGCTGGCAGCTTTCACAATATGCAAGTGGCCAGTACCTGCTTTTTACAGACGCGGATACCCTTCACTTTAAAAACTCGTTATCCTGTGCTCTGGCCGCTCTTTTGGTTAACAAAGTTGATGCATTGTCTATTTTTGCAAGGCAAATTACAGTTACTTTTCATGAAAGAATGATGGTGCCTTTCGGCAATTTTTTTGTACTGGCATTCCTTCCACTTACGCTTATGCGAAGATCTAAAAGTCCACTATTCTGCACCGCCATTGGACAGTTCATGCTTTTTAAAAAACAGGTTTATGAAAATATAGGCGGACATCAATCGGTAAAAAAAGAGATATTGGAAGATGTGCATATTTCAAAACAAGTAAAAAAACACGGGTATAAATTCATGATTTTTGATGGAAGGGATAACTTTTACTGCAGGATGTATCACAATTTTGACGAAGTTGTTAAAGGGTATGCAAAGATTCTGGCCGCAGCATTTGATTATAGTATTTTCATGCAGGGTTTTGTCACTATCATGGTCTTTTTATTATTCCTGGCGCCATTCATCTTGCTTCCTCTGGGTATACTTATTTTTGATTGGCCCCAAATAATAATAAATGCCATATGCGTTCAGATAATTATTTTACTGGCATTGAAATTAATGCTGACAATTAGATTTAAGCATAAATTCGTGGATATTTTTCTTCAACCCGTTTCAATCATTTACCTGATTTTAATTTCAATATATTCTGCTGTAATATCAAAACTTTCTGCTGGCGTATACTGGAAAGGCAGAAGCTATGACGTCAGAGATGAAGATGAACTTAAGCTTATAAAAGATAGATTTATTTCAGGTTAAATATTGCCGTAACTATAACCATTACTTCTTTTTCAATTGTGCTTGTGTCATAAGCTCCGTAATCCGATATGTCTGTTGAATTTACCTGCAACACTTGTACAACACCTGCATTTGCCGATTTTATGGAACCTACCTGCAAACCTGTACTTTCGGCAATTTTCTGCGCTCTCATCTTGGCATCAGAAACAGCATCCTTGAGTAAAGCAATTCTGAGTTCCGGTAATTTTGTATAATAATATTCAAGGTAATTCGTAGAATAAATAACTCCTTGATCAATTAATACCTGGGTGTTTTTTGCCATTGAAGTTATTTTCTGTATTTCATTTGACTGAACTTCCACGTTTTGCCTCAATATATATTCTTTGGGAGCATTTGGATCATATTGAAATGGCGCTTCCATAAATATTGGCGTAATTCGCACTACACTTTCGTCAAAACCATTATCTTTAAAGAACTTAAGCACTAAAGCCTCGTCAGCCTTCATCTGAGCATAGCCATTCTTGAGATCTTCCTGTGGGATATTTCTCTGGAAGGTGCCTGTCCACTTAACCAGGTCTGACGTCACTTTCTGCTTAACCGAACCTGTAACTGCTAAAGTTTCAGTTCCGGTTCTTACCTTGTAAAAAGTAAATGAACCTATGCCAGCAGCAATTATAAGACAAATGCCAAGTATGACTCCAAAAATAATAAGCTTTCCGCCTATTCCTCTTCTTCTATATATGTCTTCATTTAAATTATCCATTTTGCCCACCTTAGATTTATTTTAATAATTAAAATCTTAAGTAATATTTATAAAAATATTTTATATAATTATTTTATTCTTTTTAATTCCAATTTTCAATTTTATTTTTAATTTCTTATTTTTCAACTATTACCGGAAAACCTTTATTTTGCCACTCTGTAATACCGCCCGTCATATTGAATATTTCCTTAAAACCTTTCTCCAGCAGAATATTTGCAGCGCTTGTGCTCCTGTTTCCTGACCTGCAATAGACAATTATTGGCTT
>JAKLQT010000231.1 GCA_022013205.1 Candidatus Omnitrophota bacterium
ATTAATGCATGGGATCAACAGTGATATATCGGTAGAATCAATTAAATTTGTTCCGCTTTGGCCGCTCAGTGCTACAGTCGTTAATCCCATTTCTCGTGCAATGTTAAGCCCACTGATCACATTTGGGGCTTGTCCGCTGGTGGAAATGCCGATAGCAATATCACCTTTTGCGCCTAGTGCCTCAATCTGTCTTTTAAAGATCATATCAAAATCATAGTCGTTAGCCAGGGCAGTCAAGGTTGAGGTGTTTGTAGTTAAAGCTATCGCCGCAAGGCCCCTGCGTTCTTTTTTAAACCTTCCTACAAGTTCAGCAGCAAAATGCTGCGCATCGGCGGCACTGCCTCCGTTGCCGAAGATCAGTACCTTTGATTTGCTTTTAAAAGCATTGATTATCACTTGAGCTATAAGCTGTATCTCATCAGGAGGATCTTTGGCAAGACAACTTATCAGCTCCGATGATTCGCGAAGGTAATTTTTTATAGCAGCCTTCATTATAAATCCTTTATCTTAAAAAAGGAATTTCCTGTTTGGGTTTTTTACTCTTTTCCTGTTCCCGCGGAGCTATTTTAGTTACATGCACATTAACAAGCACAGGCTTGTCTATGCCCGCGAGCAGTTCCTGAACCTGCCCCTGTATTACAGCCTGTATTCTTTCTGTTATGTTTGGGATATTGGATGTGGACCAGAGAATGACTCTGCTTTCGATCTCAATGCCGCGCCTAGTTACAAAGACATCAGAGCGCAGCTCTTTTACGTCAGGAAGCTGCTGTGTAAGACGGCGGATAAAATCCTCGATGGCACCAAGGGAAATAATTATCTGGCCTCCATTAGTAGAATAGCCTATAGTTTTTTCCGCCTGAAATTTTTTGAATGAAAAGTTGGCAAGCGATAATGTGACAAGAATCAATAATACTCCGCTTAATCCCACTACCAAATATAGATTTGAAAAACCAAGAACAGAATCTATAACCATGGATAAATCGTAACGTCCTTCCATATGCAGCGCGATAAATATTAAACATACGCCGATTATGGCAAAAATCAAGGTGTAAAAGAAAACAATTATTTTGCTGAATAAGCGCATAAAATCCCCTTTCTTTTATTCCGCAGGTTCCTCGGAATGGATATCTCCGACGTTTACATTGACTTCGGTAACACTTAGGCCGGTCATCTCTTCGATGGCTGTGCGGATGTTTTCCTGCACAACATTGGCTACATCAGGAATGGTCAGCCCGAATTTAACAATAATTGTAATCCCGACTTTTACTTCACCGTCGGTTATTTCCAGGTTTATTCCTTTATTGTTATACCCTGTCTTGAAAAAATCCAGCAGCATCTTCAAGAGATTACTTTTTATATTTTCCACTCCATCTACCTGAAGCGCGGCATTTCTCGCGATCGAAGCGATTACCTCGTTGTTGATCTTTAATGTCCCCAAATCGGTCTTTTTTTCTTTCTCAGTCACGGTTCCCCCCTCCTTAATCTTTGTTCTCTAATAATTTTTCTACAAAATCCGTATAGTATTTGCCTCTTAGAAACTGCGGGCTGCTAAATACCTGTTTATGAAATGGTATAGTGGTTTTTATCGGGCTTATCACAAATTCCTCAAGTGCCCTTTGCATAACTTTAATAGCCTCTTTTCTGTTTTTACCATGGGCTATAAGCTTAGCGATCATTGAATCGTAAAAAGGAGGTATGCAATAGCCGCTATAAATATGTGAATCATTCCTTACCCCCCTGCCTCCCGGAAAATGCAGGTTCTCAACTTTTCCCGGAAAGGGCATGAAATTATTGTCCGGATCTTCGGCATTAATGCGGCATTCGATAGCCCACCCTTCCAATTTTATATCGTCTTGAGAAAAAGAGAGTTTTTCTCCCGCGGCGATTTTGATTTGTTCTTTAATTAAATCTATTCCCGTAACCATCTCCGTTACAGTATGCTCTACCTGAATACGCGTATTCATCTCCATAAAATAAAAACTACCGTCTTCATCAAGCATAAATTCTATAGTGCCGGCATTAGTATAATTAACTGCTTTAGCCGCCCGCACAGCAGCCTCAGTTATCTTTCGCCTTAATTTGCTGTCTATAGCCGGAGAAGGCGTTTCTTCAACCAGCTTTTGATGCCTTCTTTGCACTGTGCAGTCTCTTTCCCCCAGATGTACTACATGATTGTGATTATCGGCAAGTATCTGAACTTCTATATGGCGCGGCTTTGTGAAATATTTTTCCAGATACACATTAGGATTGCCGAAATTTGACTCTGCTTCGGACTGAGCGGTAAGAATTGAGCTTACAAGCCTTACATCGTTATGAGCTACCCGCATGCCTTTTCCGCCGCCGCCGCTGGAGGCTTTTATGATAACAGGGTATTTTAGCTTGTTGGCGATCCTTATTGCTTCATTTTTATTATTTATTATAGTTCCTGAACCGGGGATGATCGGAACCCCAGCCTTTTTCATGGTGTCCTTGGCGGCCATCTTATCACCAAGCAGCCGGATGTTTTCAGGTGTAGGCCCGATAAAGGTTATGTGGCATGACTCACAAATCTCAGCAAAATGGGCGTTTTCTGACAAAAACCCGTATCCGGGATGAATAGCTTCAACATCAGTGATTTCCGCGGCGCTCATTATCGCAGCTATATTAAGATAGCTGCTGGCACTTGGCGCCGGCCCAATACAAACTGCCTCATCAGCAAATTGAACATGCATACTGCTGGCATCAGCCTCGGAATAAACAGCAACGGTCCGTATGCCCATTTCTTTACAGGTACGAATGATTCTTAAGGCGATTTCGCCTCTATTGGCAATTAAAATTTTTGAAAACATAGCTTTTACTTTGGTTCAATCCTGAACAGTACCTGTGCGAACTCGATAGGATCACCATTATCGATCAGAATCTCTTTTACCTTTCCTTTTACTTCCGACTTGATCTCGTTCATTAACTTCATGGCTTCAATAATGCATATAACCTGTCCGATTTCCACCTCGCTGCCGATCTCTACAAAAGGAACCGCGTCAGGTGATGGGGCACGGTAGAAAGTTCCTACCATAGGAGACTTTACCTCCACCCCTGTGCTTTTTTCGCTGGGTTTTGCTTGTAGTAGCTGTGACGCCTGCTGCGTGTGTGAGTTATATAATACATTTTGCCCGGGCTGGTCTACTCTTTCTATGACTATGTTCGGAGCGGCCATGCCGCCTCTTCTTAATCGAATCTTTAATCCTTCACGCTCAAGTTCAAGCTCAGTAAGATTATTATCGTTCATCAATGTTATCATTTCTTTGATTTCTTTCAGATTCATTTTGAACTCCTTAGAGTACTGTGTTATTTTTTGACTTCCTCTATAACCTTCAGGCATCCAACCAACTATTTTGCAATAAGATGTGATAATTTTAGGCGTTACTCAAAATAACTGTGTTCATCTACAGGATTAATATATGCCGCTATTCGCTGATTTGTGTAACCTGCAACTCGTAACTTATAATTTGTAACTTATAACTTTGGTTTTTTTTCCCAGGAGTTTAAGCGCTAGACTCTTTCCACATAAGACCCGGTGCGAGTATCTATTTTTATAATATCATTTTCATTAACAAACAGCGGAACCTGTATCGTGGCTCCTGTTTCAAGAGTTGCCGGTTTAAAGGAACCCTTGGCTGTATCGCCTTTTATTCCCGGTTCGGTATGTTCTATCTTTAATTCAATGAAAATGGGTAACTTTACTTCGATGATCTCTTTGTTGTAATATACCACAGTTACATCCATGTTATCCTTTAAATAGCTGACAATTTCAATTAGCTTTTCCTTATCGATTGTCACCTCTTCAAAGGTATCAGAATCCATGAAATGGTATGTATCCCCGGAGTTATATAGGTACTGAAGTTTCTTGTCTTCTATAAAAGCTTCCACAAAACGTTCTTCAGACCGGAATGTTTTTTCAATGGTTTTTTTTGTCCTCAAATTGCGTAATTTTGACCTTATAAACGCGCCGCCCTTTCCAGGCTTTACAGATTGGAATTCAATAACAGAATAAATTTCACCTTCAAATAAAATTGTAAGGCCGGCTCTAAATTGATTTGCGATTATCATGACTATAAAACTTCATACCCTTTCCTGGTTACTAAAACCATGTCTTCTATTCTTATTCCCCCGGAATCAGGGATATATACCCCGGGCTCAACAGTAAAAACCATACCGGCAATAAAGCGTTGTTTAGATTTTCCTGAAATATATGGTTTCTCGTGTACTTCCAGCCCTACGCCGTGTCCAAGTGCATGGCCGAAGTATTGGCCAAGGCCGGCGTTATTCAATACCTCTCTGGCAATCTGGTCTATTTTTTGGATCTCACCTTGCGGGCGAATGAGCTTAATTGCTCTATCTTGTGCTGTGGCAAGGAGTTTATAATGCCTGACGTATTGGGTAATTTTACCTGAAAAGAAAGTTCTTGTCAAGTCGGATTTATAACCCTTGTAATCCGCGCCAACATCGATGATTACCGGATCGTTTTTGCCTATCTTCCGCATTGTTGTCCTCGCGTGAGGCATGGCCGCGTTAGGGCCTGAGGCGACAATTGTATCAAAGGCCGGGCCGCTCGCGCCGTTGGTTTTAAGCATTTCGTCCAATTTGTTTTTTAAAAAAAACTCACTTACGCCGGGCTTGATCCAAGGTTTGAGCTGTCGAAGCGATTTCCTGGTTATGGACACAGCTTTTCTTATATAGTTGAGTTCTTCCTGAGACTTTATCATTCTTAATTGTTCGATAATGTCTTTTGAGGCGCAAAGACGGATTTTTTCCCCTAAGGCAGTTTTCAGATTATAATATTGCTCGTAGGTGATATGCTTTGCCTCAAAATTTACTGAATGTATTTTTCTCTGGTTAAGAACGCTCTTTAAAAGCGAAAATACATTGCCTTCAATCAACACCATTTTAAATATAGATCCAAGCTCTTTTTGAGCCTGCAGCCTGTAGCGGAAATCACCAAAAAAGATGTTTTCTTTTTCCGTAATAAGCAGCCAGCATTCGCTGCCTGTAAACCCGCTCAAATAGCGCACATTATGAACTGATGTGACAAGCATAGCCTGTGCTTTAGATAATTTTATAGCTTTGCGGACTTTTTGTAATCTTTTTTTCAATAATATCATCTTTAGTTATCCTGTTATCATTTTTAACGCTGCCTCTAATCCAAGGATATAACTGTGAACTCCAAAACCGGATACCTGTCCGTGACAGACCGGCGCAATCAAGGATGTGTGCCTGAATTCTTCCCGGGAATATATATTGGATAGATGTACTTCAATAGCGGGTATGCCTACAGCACTTATAGCGTCTCTTATGGCAACACTGGTGTGCGTATACGCCGCAGGATTTATCAGAAGCAGGTCAAATTCATCTTTTGCCATGCCGATATAATCAACGATCTCTCCCTCATGATTAGACTGTTTGATCTGGACACTAATACTGTTATTGCCGGCCCAGGTTTGTATTTGTTCATTAATGTCATCAATTGTAGCTTTACCGTAAATTTCAGGTTCTCTGCTGCCTAACAGATTCAGGTTAGGCCCGTGAATAACAAGAATTTTTGCCATGTTTTCCTCCGTATACGTATAAATTAATCTCTTGTCCCCTTTTTAAAATATTTTTTAAGTTCTTCGGTTTTACTTCTCTCATATTCCGCGGAACGTTGATTCTTTATTATACCATAAAACTCTGCCAATTGTTCATGATAAAAAGGGTTTACAGGATACATCTCTACGGCTTTTTTTAAATGAAAAAGTGTTCTTTGCTCATAATCAATTTGTTTTGAAATGAACAGCAGCTTAGCTAAACGAAAATGATAATAAGCCGCATATGGATTCAGGCCGATGGCTTTCAGGTAATTTGATACGGCATTATTTATGCGATCAAGCCTGAGGCTGCCTTTTTCATGGTTCTCTCTGGCGATAAACTCAGAAATGTACGCGCGGTGATAGAAATATTCAGCTGCCAGCGGGTTATGCCTTAGGGCAATTTCGGAACAATCAACAGCTGCCTTGACCTGCCCTGTTTTTAACATCGCAGCTGCTTTTGTATCGAATTTCCTCCCCAGGTAGATATTTGTTGAGTAAATCATTATACTCAGAAGCAATATACCGCAAAGAATTATCATAGTGATCTTTGTCTTTTTAGAGGTTATTAATATGTATCCGCCTTCTTTTGCTCTGGACAAGCTGTAAAGCCCGAGAAGGCCGAAAGCAACTGTAGAGCGCTGCGCGTCAAAAAGCCCGAAATCGAAAAGATTCTGCAGAAGAAAGCTGAAAAATGCCGCGAATGCTCCCACTTCAAAAGGTTTAAGCCTGGACCTGTTTTTAAAGGCAGTAGTGAAGAGCAGGCAAACGAATAAAGCAAAGCATGTAAGTGAGAAAAACCCCGATTCAGCCCATAATTGCAGGAAACTGTTGTGCGCCATTATCGTTTCCTCAGCAAGTTTTGTTTTAAACAACGGATATACACTTGCGAATGTCCCAGGGCCGAAACCTGAAAGCGGATGCTCTCTTATCATCATTATCGCCGCTTTCCAGTATTCTAAACGTATTTCGTAAGAGATAATGAAATTTTTTAAATTCGGCAGTATTGTTTTGGAAAATAAGCCGATGCAAACGAAAGAAACGATGAACACTGCACCCGCGTATATTGGTTTAAAAGCGGGCCTGGAACTGTTTTTATTTAGGATATAAAAAAGGGTTAACCCGGCAAAAAGCGAGACCCAGGCTCCTTTTGATTTTGTCAGGATTAATATCGGTATGATGCAAAATAGGATTAATAAAGGAATGTGCTTAAGCAATGTCCCCTGGCTTATTTGCCTGGAATTGCCTAGCCCAATATAAAAGACGCCGCACAGGGTTAAAAACAGCATGCTCAGATAATCTCCGAAAGCAGGCGGGTATATAAAAGTAGCGAATATCAGATTCTGTTTAACTCTTTTAGCAAACTCACTTGAGTTTATGCCATACTCCGGGTTACACCTTAGGAAATCTCTCATTTGAGAGAAGCCAACCGTATATTGATGAACAGCGTAAATTATTAATAGGATTCCGCAGGCAATAAAGGTTTTTAAAAGCAGGCCTTTTATCAACCTGTCATCCGGCAGATTTTTGATGCTCCAGTATAAAAGGTAAACGCTTAAAAAATAAATGAGCTGATTTATCCCGGAGTGCAGATTGGCCGACCTGCTTAAGCTGATGGCGAGCATGATTAAAAACGCGAAAAAAATTTTATCCGCAGAGGAAAAAACTATTTTAGTTTCAAAACTCCGGCATTTGCTTAAAAGAAGCAGAAACCCTGATATTAAAATTATATTTTCAAAGATTATCTTCGGATATAGAAAAAACCCTTCCCCGACCAGGGGCCTGAAAAAAAGTACGCCGGCTAAACTGATGATTATCAAACGTACTAAAAATGAATAAGAAGACAGTCTACGGAAAACCAGCCAAGAGACGCAAAGCGCGCTTAAGAGGAAAATAATATTCAGCAGCGGCATTTCTTAACCCTTTCCAGGAGGATGATAATAGTTAAAATGCCCAGAGCTTGTAATAATACGATAAAACAGCCGTATTTACTCAAGGAGCCTAAGAGCAGCGCGCCAAGGCCTATGCAGAAATTGACCAGGTAAATAAACAGAACAGCCTGTTTATGGCTCATGCCCAGGTTTACCAGCCGATGAGAAATATGGTTTTTATCGGCAGTAAAAATTGAAACCCTGTTTTTCAGGCGGATATAAATTACGCTTATCATGTCAAATATCGGAATCGCCAGGATCAGCAGAGGCATAATGACCGGAGCAGGTGTAAGGGCTGTTTCAGGCCTGTAATACGTATTGATTATTGTCAGCAGGCTGAGAGTGTAACCGATAAACATGCTTCCGGCATCACCCATAAAAACTTTTGCCGGAGCGAAATTAAATATTAAAAATCCAAGCATTACTCCCCCAAAACAGGCAAGGATGCTCGAAACAAAGAATTGCCCGGTTGTGCTTGAGATAAGAAAAAATATAAAAGTTGATATAAAAGCAGTGCCGCAGCTTAATCCGTCCATATTATCCATAAGGTTGAACGCGTTGGTAATGCCGATTATCCAAATGATAGTAAATATTGCGCTGAACACGATATTGCTTGTAAAAAATGTTACCCTGATTCCGCTCCAAAAAACAATCACAGCCAAAATGATCTGAAAAATAAGCTTGGTTCTGGCACTCAGTGGTTTTATATCGTCGATCATCCCTAATAACACCAGTAAAAATGTTGTCGTGAGTATTGCGATTAGCTGTGTCATTATGGAATTTATTCCCAAAAGCTGAGTTGAGATTGTTTGGGGAAGAATTACAGAATCCCTGAGCCTATAAATAATTGCCAGATGAAAAACAATACTCAACGTAAAAGCAAGATACATGCCAAGGCCGCCTAAAAGTGGAACAGGCTTGGTATGAATTTTGCGTTTAAAATCGGGTTTGTCGACAAGGCCCATATTCAGGGCGGCTTTTTTTAATATCCGGACTATTAAATATGAAGCAATAAGCCCGAAACTAAATATGTAAATATAGATTATTTTCCACATGATAACAGGCCTTTATAAAGAGAATCGATCTCTTTAATCATTTTTTGGGCAGCGAATTCTTCGACCCGCTTGAATCCGTTTTTCCCCATTAACGCTGCCGTCTGCGGCTTGTCCAAGAGACTCAAGATTGACTGAGCAAGGGCTTTATAATCGCCCGGGGCTACGAGCAGCCCGTTTTCTTCATTAATTACAGCCTCAGCGTTTCCGTCAATATTGGTAGCTACAATAGGCAGCCCTCTGGCCATTGCCTGCGGCAGCACACGGGGCAGTCCTTCCCAAAGAGAACTCAGCGCGAAAATGTTAAAAAGTGACATAAGCTCAGGCACATCGTCGCGAAGCCCGGTAAAAACCAGGCGCTTTTCCAGTGCCAATTTCTTTGTTAGAGACTCTGCCTCGCTTTTAAGCGGCCCGTCTCCCACTATGACAAACCAGGCCTCGGGATTACTTTCTGCGATTATCGCGCATGCTCGAATAAAATCAAGCGGAGCTTTCTGCGCGCTTAACCGGGTTACAGTGCCCACAACCGGCACACCAGGCGGGATTCCCAGTTTGCTGCGTAGTTGCTCCTGATGGCCTCGGGGATGTTTAAAACGCTCTAAATCTATACCGCTGCGTATTAATGAATAATTATTTACTTTACCAATGCCGTTTACAAGCCCATTTTCAATATTAACCTTAGAGACTCCGATAAGCTTATGGGTGATCAATAATGTCAGTTTTTCCAGGCTGATATAGAGAAAACGAATTAAGGGATGCTGGAAATCGTGATGTCCCCATCCATGCACAGTATGTACGATTATATTTTTACCCGCAAGCCTGGCGGCCCAACGGCCCAGGATCCCGGCTTTTGAACTATGAGTATGGATAATATCAAATCTGCTTTTTTTAATAAACCTTATTAGTTTTATAAAAGCGATAAGATCATAATATGGATTAATGTTTCTTCTTAATTCAGGAAGTATGCGCAGTTTGCAGCTCGCCGCGGCTTCTTCAATCAGGCTGCCCTCAGGCCCTGTTTGCGGCCCGCTGAGCAGGGTCAATTCATAATCCCCCAGGCCTTGTAAACCGGCCACAGTAAGTATTGTGTTTTGCTGCGCCCCTCCGACAATAAGACGGGTGATAATATGTAAAACCCTTATTTTATTTTCTTGTTTTTCAGACATAATAATTTTTTTGGTTCATTCTTGTTTGGGGCGAGAAATTTCATTTTTTCTTTAGTTTCAGTATGTGTATTTCCCCGTTCTCCATCAGAATCACTTTGTCTGGTTCAATATCTACAACGGTTTTTCCAAAAATCATGTCACCAATTTTTACGACTTTGGAATTTATTATCGCCGATGGAACAAGCTTATCCCATAAAATGCCCTTTAGGTTCAGATCAATAACCTGCTCATTATTTTCACTGGGTGTTTTTAAAATAGTGCTGTCTTTTGAAGCCAGAAAAGGATCGCGTATATCAGACTTTTTATGCATTGAGGCTGTTTCTTTAATTGTCTGTTTTATTTGCTCAGAGGCCTCTGGTGAGGGATCGGTAATGGAGTTGGGCACAGTGGGCTTAATGATTTTATCTTCTAGTTTTACTACATTTGACCAAACCTTAAAATAATAAAGGCATAAGCCGGATAAAACAAAAAAGACTAGAATTAAAAAAGCTTTCTCTTTGTTTGAGAAGGTTTTCCCTGCCAGTTTATTGATTAAAATTTTGAATTTTTCCGTTTTCTGTATCATCTTTACTTAAATAAAATAAATAAGTTTAAATTGATTCTTAAAAGCGGCCTTTCCCGTAAGCTTATACTGATGTTCTCTAAATATATCGGATAAGGCTGCAGCTCCTGCAGAAAATCCAGCAAATTGCTGTAACGTGAGCTGATATCCATCGAAAGTGACAGGCTTTGATACCCGTTCCTGGTGGTAAAATCTTTCGGTTCAAGGCTCTTAATGTCAAAACCCGATCTATAAGCCAGGCGTGTTATTTTTTCCAGCATGCCCGAATAATCAGCTTTAGCCGGCAGCTTGTTTTCCCGATTGTTTAAATCATTGATAATCTGTTTTTTTTTAGCTTCTATTTTTTCAAGGATTTTTTTGTCATTACTTATTTTGGGATATTCGATTGTTCTGATTATTTTAATGCTATCGTCAAGGCCCTTTAAGCTGTCATTGAGCTCTGCTATTTTTTTCGCGTGGGGCTTGTAGGCATGGTCATAATAAAAGCCCAGAAGCATGCCGATAATCCCGATTGCGGCCGCGATTTTGTATTTAGTTTGTATCGCCGGAAGATTTATTTTAGGCATTTCCATATTATCTCTTCCTTATTTTTATTCTAAAATTGATAATTGTAGACTGCCCGGCACTAATCTCTCCTACAGATTCAAGTTTTACGGAGATAAAATAAGGCAGTGATTCCAGTTTTCTGACCAGCTCAATGATTAGAATATTACTTTGCCCCGCTCCCAGGATCACCAATGATTTTTGAGCCTCATCCAGGGCGATTGAATTTAGCCAGACGCCTTCGGGGATCAGAGAACTTATTCCCTTGAATATATCAATCCATGATTGCTGAGTAGCCGGGATGGAATAAAGAAACATTATTTTCTGCTCAAGTTCCTGCTGGTTTTTCCAGACGTTAATTATATCATTTTTTTCTTTTTCTTCACGTATAAGGGACCTTTCTTTGCTTATAAGCCCCGCATAAATAAAAATTAAAATCCCGATAACGAGCAGGGGAATTATTTTTATAAGGTTTTTTTTGAATTTTTCCTTTTTATCCTTACGGAATTCCGCGGGCAGAAGGTTTACGCGCTTTGTAATACCGCTGTTTATAGCGGCGCCTATAGCGATCGAAAAGAAACTCGCGAAATCTTTTAAATTCGCGAAGGATTTCTGGTCAAACAATAATCCGTTGAACGGCTCTCCGATTTCAGCAAAGATGCCGAGTTTCTCACTTAAAAACTTGTCAATGTTGATTAGCTTAGACACTCCTCCGTAGATTACCACCCGGTCAACACGCTCAATGTGAAATTGCGCTTTATAATATCCGAATGACCGGTCAATCTGAGCGACAAGCTGCTTCAATGATTCGGAAATTTTTTCATACTGCGGGGATTTATCATTCAGGCCGTAATTATCTATCAATTCCTTTACTTCTTTGGGGGAGATACTCAGTTCTTTTACCATTGCGGCGAGTAATGACTCTCCTCCAAAAAAAATTTCCCGGTTAAAACGCAGCATATTATTGCTATAAATATTTATAGTAGATGTTTTTGCTCCCAGATTAAGTAGGGCGATAGTGTCATCTTCTTTCCACTGGTTTGATTTTTGGAAGACGTTCCAAAGGCAAAAACTGTGAACATTGATCGACGCGACCGTTAATTTGTTCTGTAGATAAATCTGCATATGCTTTTTTATTTCTTCGGTTTTTGCCGCTACTACCTCAATTTCAAGGTTCTTTGTCCCTGAGCGTATGGTTTCCGCGCTAATGAGAAAATCTAAGGTC
This sequence comes from Candidatus Omnitrophota bacterium, assembly GCA_022013205.1. GTDB lineage: Bacteria > Omnitrophota > Gorgyraeia > B26-G9 > B26-G9 > JAGLQQ01. The sequence continues at coordinate 12,080 of JAKLQT010000231.1, forward strand.
GCGGTATCAATGGGAAAATTAATATTTTGTTACATCTCCTATTTTACCGATTCTTTCAATTCTTCCATAGGCATAGCCGGTAAGCTGATAGGCTTTATATTTAACGATGGTGTATTGATAATCGTACATACTTTTTTTGCCCTGGTTTTAACCTGAGACAACGCTTCCTTCAGGCTTAAAGAAATTCTTGCCCTGGTTTCTTCATCGGTTTCATTAGGCGGCGGAGGAGGGATTTCTGAGAGTCCAATACCCACCAAGCGGGTTCCCACAGGGGATTCTTTTATTACAGCAATCTTTATCAGCGTAGAGCCAATATCAATCCCCATGAATTTTTGGCCCGGCTCAAAAAGGTTTATTTCCTGGTCAAGCTGAGCGGTTATCTGCTTTATTTTTGGTACCATCTTTTCCCTTAGGTTTTTTGTTAAAATTCAGTTCAGGGAGTAACCATTTTTGCCAAGCCTGTCGTAGCAAAAACACTTATACTAATAGAATCCGATGATTTATTCCCCTTTATCGTAACCAGGGTCGACGGCACTGCTTCTCCATTAGGCCGGAAGGTAGAATCCGTTGCCTGCGTAATGTCATTTTCAAGTGAAACAGTAGAAAGCGTTTGTATAAAGGCGTTGGTCGCGGCATCGTGCTCATCAATAGTATACGAGTCAGCAAGCACATCAAATGAAAACTTATAGTTGTTATGTTCAATTATGGCTAACTGTCTATACCAACGCAGGTCAGAGAGAAGCTTCCATGCGTCTTTTTTAAGTCCTGAATACTCTAAAAACGGCCGAAAAACAGGCAAAGAAAAATAAGAAATCACGCTGATTATGCTGATTACAATAACAAGTTCTATTAAAGTTAATCCCCTTTTTTGCCAAAAAACATCAGGGGTATATTTTTCTCTAAATTTTTTTAACATATTATATTGAAAGAGGTTTTAGTTATTGATTTTAGCATCTTAAGAGTTTATGTGTCAAGCAAAGTTTAGGTGGAGTTTGCCAATTTTTTTTCTCCACCCACAGATTAGCACTGATTTAAAAAACAGATAAACACAGATTTACAGAAGAAAAATAACGTTTTAGTTTTGAGAATGCTGTTAGATTTGGGGATTAGCACTTCGGAGTGAGTTTTTAGGGGGGGTTGCCCCCGTATGATTTTCTAATGGTTTATAGATATTTCCTTTTGTCGTCCTTCGGCTTTTACTGCTTTTCCCTGCTTTTCACTTGCGATTCTAATCGCCAATTCATAATTCGTAATTCGTAACTTGCGATGCTATCCGCTTAGCCAGCTAATGATCATATATGGGTAAGAGGCGCGCCGACATAGATTTGACGTGGCCTTCCGATCTTTTTTTTGGGAGATTCACATTGCTCCTTCCAATGCGCGATCCATCCGGGAAGTCTCCCCATGGCAAAAATAACAGTGAACATATTAGTCGGAATACCGATCGCGCGAAGAATTATCCCGCTATAAAAATCCACGTTAGGATAGAGCTTTCTCTGAATAAAGTAATCATCTTTGAGGGCTGCCTCTTCGATCTGTTTGGCAACTTCAAGGCAAGGATCATTGATGCCTAATTTAGCAAGCAGCTTATCGCAAATTTCCTTAATGATATTTGCGCGGGGATCAAAATTTTTATAAATGCGATGGCCAAAACCCATAAGCCGAAAAGAGCTGCTCTTATCCTTTGCTTTCTCAATTACTTTTGTTGCATCTCCCCCCTCCCTGACAATCGATTCAAGCATTTCGATCACCGCCTGATTGGCACCGCCGTGCAAAGGCCCCCAAAGAGCACAAATACCCGCAGAGATGGACGCAAAAAGATTAGCTTGTGAACTTCCCACCAGCCGTACAGTCGATGTACTACAATTCTGTTCATGATCGGCGTGCAGGATAAGAATCTTCTCTAAAGCATCAACTACTTCCTGATCAATGGGATATTCATCTACTGGAGTAGAAAACATCATATGAAGAAAGTTTTCAACATATTTATATTTCCTTTTGGGATAGATGATAGGCTCTCCGATAGATTTTTTATAAGAATAGGCCGCAAGAGTCCTGATTTTGGCAAGAAGTTCAGCAATAATTTTATTCATCTGGCCCATATCCATTTCCGGATTCGCTAATTCGGGATAATAAGCGGAAAGTGTGACCACCATCGCTGACAACGTGGCCATGGGATGACTTGAACTAGGCAAGCTGTCAAAAAGTTTTACCATGTTATCGTGAATCATGCAATTGCTGGTAAGCAGCTTGGAAAAATCGCTTCTTTCAGATTCAGACGGCAAGTGTCCAAAAATCAAAAGATGAGCCACTTCGACAAAGGTTCGTTTTTGGGCAAGTTCTTCAATAGGAATTCCCCGATAGCGTAAAATTCCATTTTCCCCATCTATATACGTAATGCCACTCAGACAAGACGCGGTATTAGAATACCCCTCGTCATAAGTCACAAACCCTGTTTTGCTTCGAAGCTCCGAGATGTCTAAAGCTTTCTCATTCTCAATGCCGGTAATAATGGGGCAAGAGAGCGTCTGGCCTCCAATTATTACTTTTGCTGTTTCAATAGATTGTTTTGATTTGGGAGTATTCATATCTTACATCTCCTTTACACAATATTTATCTCTTTTAACAAAAAAACACTTACTCTTTTAAAAACAAAACAATTATATACGTTATACATCTGTAAGTAAATATAAAAATAGGGGAAATTGTTGGTAGATTTATTAAGAACAAACCGGGTGGATTTGAGGGTTAAAACTCAGGGGCGATGCTCCGCCTAGGCGGATAGGCTGCCCTACTTGTCTTGTTGCTCATAATTCGTAACTCATAATTCATAACTGCTTTTTCATCCTTCATCTTTTCCCGCTTGTCTTGTCCTGGAATAGTTGACACTTTTAAACACAGCTAATTTAATTAACCGCCTGCTTCGCTCGATAAACGCTGATTAACACTGTTTAAAACAAATATTTTCTCATAAGTGTATATGCTCAACGTGTTTTCTTTGAAAACAATAGTTTTATTCAAAGTGAACTCAATAAGAAAAATGAATTTTTCTTTTGATTCACCTTTGAATAAACTTTAGCCGCGCCAAGCGGCTTGAGCATATACTTTTTTATCCGCGCTTATCAAATCTTCCTTTTTACTTGTGACTGCGTTTATCTGTGTCCATCTGCGGTTAATTTATTTTTCTGTCAACCTTTTTCAGGATACCACATCTTTAACTTTTTACTTTTAACTTGCGATGCCAACTCGTCACCGCATTTCATACACATTAGCATCGCGATCAGAAAAATCGTTAGGGTTTAATTCGTCTCGGGTGACGCCGATTATTCCTGCGTCTTCGAGTTCCTGCAATCCCAGCGATATTGTCGTATCGCTTATGCCGTATAATTTCGACATGCCTTTTTGAGAGCGAAACCAAAATGGATACCTTGTCGAGCGTGCTGCCTCATATAAGCAGATCAGATACATATATTTTGCCCGCGTTGAAAACTTATCAGGAAAGTTATCCTGCCAGTATTTATGAGGTATGATTATTGATTTCTCCCCAATACTGGATTTTAAAGTCACAATTCCCTTTTTATAATCAATCAGCTTATACCCTCTCAACCTTTTAAGCGAGCGATGAGTTCGCTCATAAAAATAATGATGCAGATTGCGGTATCTCCCTAGCTTATCAGGCGCCTTATAGCCCATCTCTTTAGCCAATACATCATAATCAATTTCAAAGCTGTTCTTCCCCTTCTCCTGTGCCATCTTATTCAGCAATATATAAAGGTCAAATTGGCTTGCGGCTTTGCTTTTTAGGAGTATTCTTCCTCCTTTGTTTTCAAGTAGAAAATTTGTGGAAATGTGGATTCCTTCGATTATCGGCAGCAATACATCTTTATCCTGAACCAGGATATTATCAACGTATTCCTTAAAAACTAAAGCGTCCTGCTTAGAATCCGTAAAATTAGTCGCTTCGTAATTCCGCTCAATCGCTGCCCTGGACCAGTTGGCACTGCCTAAGAATACATATCTCTCATCAACAACAATACCTTTAACATGTAAAAGGCGTTCTCTTGTATCAAAATAAACATTAACCCCTGCCTTACGCAGCTTCTCATAAGCAAGGCGGTTCTCCTTGAGCTTGGTATCCTCAAGCACAACTTTTACCTGCACCCCGCGCTTTTCAGCATCCACCAGATCATTCACCAATTCATTTATCGGCCCTGTTCCTTCCGGCTCAAGGATTATAAAATACATGGCAACAGTGATTGATCTTTCCGCGCCCACGATATATTTATGCACGGTTTGTTGATAGGTTTTGCCGGTGAGGACATCAGCGTGAGTATTAGGAGAAAATACAGATAAAATTATAAGTGAGATGAAGAAAAATAGGATAGAATTTTTTATTTTCATATTATTAAACTGCGAAAGAAATATACTTTTTGCTCTATCTAAGCTTTGAAATGGATTTCCCCGTAATACCATAGACGGGTCGACTGCTCTATCCTTAGTCTGCTTATAAGCCTCTTTACAAAAAGTTTCATATATTGTCACTGCATCTTCACAGGCATTTTCTATAAGTTTATTCCGTATATCACTCATTAAACTATCAATGTCATCACGGTTTGTTTCTCCGAATCTTTTGTACAACTCATCTTCCAGAGTCAGTTGTTTCTTTACTAAATCCAGATTTTTGGAAAATATCTGGAATAAGTTATGTGTTCTGCAGTCAGGGCAAATAGCAAATACTCCATAAATAGCATATTCACATCCGCAGTCTTCACACAGAATATTTTTCTGAAGTTCCTTTTCAACATAATGTTTGATAGGTGTTGGCGTTGATTTAACCTTAATTTGCAGTGATATAAAAGAACCTCTAACAGAATGTCTTTCCATTTTTTTTAATTCTTTGTCAATCAAACCTGTGACATGCCTTAAAGCAATAGACTCCCCATATTCAATTTGCTCCTTAGTAAAAAACTGATCTGGAGTTCCCTTATAGCTACAATAAGGACAGGACATTTCCAGATTATCAGCTATACCTGTTCCCGGCTTGATCTTAAAATATTTTTCACAACTGGGTTCCGGACATTCCCTGCCCAGCATCCCTTCTAATGATACTGACATTCTAATTTCATCATCCATTTCTAACTCCCAAATTTAGTTTATCCTATAAGTTTATTCTGTTTTGCTTTATAATTATTTCCGCAACCCTCTATTCTTCCTTTTCTAACAAGTATATTTACTATTCATTTTACATCTTACTTAGAACTTGAATTTAAAAACCGTTCTAATCGTTCAATCGTAATAAAAACATTTGAAGGTAAAAGACCTAAAATTTTAGCCACAATAAATTCTGTAAGCCTTATAACTGTCACTGCATTTTCTTCTGACTCTTTGTCGGGAAATCTCCCAAAATGCACTAATCTATTTCTTACACCTGCCAGTTTAGAAACCTTTTTCTTGTCAGACTTGCTAACCTCTGATTTTAGTGCATATTTAACCAACAAAAAAGATATTTTTTCTACTGAAGATAAATTCCTTATTTGCTCATCTGAAAGCCAGCTTTTATTATGTAAGGTAAAAATATGTTCTAAAATTGTCCAATGTGAAATAAAACTATTCTCTAAAACTTGTCTTTTCTCTGCGTTTTTAAGTAAAACTAGAAAATACCCATTGTCATATTTCTTTGACCATTGTTTAGTTATCATTAATAAGTGAATCTTGTTTAATCCTTCTTAAAAACCTATATTATAACCTAGGTGTCGACCAATTTTTTTTATCTTTGTAAGGGATAGAACATATTAAAGCATTACCCCAAGCATATACTCTTGGATCAGCACCAATTACATTTGGCTTCACACAGGGTTCATCTAAAAACACATCACGTCCGGTAAAAATTG
>JAKLQT010000232.1 GCA_022013205.1 Candidatus Omnitrophota bacterium
AGAAGAAGCAAAGGATTATTTTGACCTTACTGAGGCTATTGTAGCCATTCCTTTGGTATTGAACACGAAATTGCTGGGCATGATCAATCTGGGCAAAAAGGCAAATTTCCAGCGCTACCGCGCCTCTGACTTTTATTTTTTAAATACCCTGAAAAATGAATCGGTTATCGCTATATTGAATTCCCTGTTGTATGAAAATATGGAAGAACAGGTCAAGCAGCGTTCCAAGGAGCTTATTGAGGTTCAATCACAGCTAATCCAGGCGGAAAAATTAGCTACGGTTGGTACGTTGGCCGGCGGAGTGGCGCATGAGATTAATAATCCTCTGGCTGCGATCCTTACAAACGCGCAGATGCTTCTTGATTCTGATACCATTAATAACGAGTCAGATAAAGAGTCTCTTGAACTTATCGAAGAGGCCACCAAACGCTGCCAGAATATTGTGCAGAAGCTGATGTTTTACGCGAGAAAGCCTTTAGAGTCTAAAGGAGTAACGGCAATAGACCTGCTTGCTGTGGTAAACAAGGTAATTTCTTTTATAGGCTATCAAATGGAGCAGGAGAATGTAACTGTGCGTATCCAGGCGGATGATAAGGTGTATTCGGTTATGGGAAATCATAATGAATTGGAACAGGTAGTAACAAATATATTGTTAAACGCCAAAGACGCTATTAGGCACGTAAAAAAAAGCGGGGAGATCCATATCTCTTTTTCAAAGTCCGGACAGTGGATAGAGCTTAAGATTAAAGACGAAGGAGGGGGGATCTCTTCAAATATTCAATCAAAGATATTTGATCCATTTTTTACGACAAAAGATATAGGTGAAGGGTTAGGGCTTGGCCTTTCCATCTGCCAGGCGATTATTCAAAGGCATAACGGAGAGATAAAAGTAAAATCTCAATCAGGGGAAGGGGCTGTATTTATAATCAGGCTGGGCCATGCTATAGGGAAAGATCAAAGCCGCAGCCAATAAAGATTTTTATTTAGCTTTATGATGCGATATAATATGTTTTATATTATTAAATTACCTGCCAGGAAGTTGAAGAGGAGGTGTTGTATGAACAGGAATATTTTGATTATTGACGATGAGAAGCTGATTACCAGGACATTGCGAAAATTGTTGGAAAAAGAAGGTTATGAAGTAACTGTTGCCCATAGCGGACAGGAGGCGTTGGAGCATATCAAGTGCCGGAATTTTAATTTAATTGTTTGTGATGTGAGAATGCCTCAGATGGACGGGGTAGAGACCATTAGAGAAATACGTAATTATCTGAAGCAGGAAGGTAAACCTTCTGTGCCGGAATTACTTATCACCGGTTATGCCGATGAACAAAGATATAAAAGCGCTGTGGAGCTGAAGGTGGCGGATTATATGTATAAACCGTTTGACAAGGAAGAGTTTTTAGAAGCGGTAAAAAAGAATATAAAATAGTTATTAAGCATAGCGATGGAAGAAGAATAAGTATGCGTAAAAAGAATATTGTAATTACAGGCATAGGGGTTATTGCTCCGAACGCGATCGGCAAGGATGATTTCTGGAACGCGTTAGCAGAAGGTATATCAGGCATTAAGCCGGCCACGCTTTTAGACACTACTTATTTCAAAAGCAAGCTGGCCGCAGAGTGCAGTACTTTTGACCCTAAGGAAATATTAGGGCCCAAGGGCCTTAGAAACCTTGACCGGGCAACCTTGCTTATCGCTTCAGCGGCAAAGCTTGCTTTGGAAGATTCAGGTACTAGTGTTAATGAAGAGAATACAGGGGATATCGGTGTGGTTACTGCTACAACCTTATCTATTGCCTCTGATATAGCCGAGTTTACTAAAGAGGTTGTCCAGGACGGGCCCGGTATGGTGAACCCGGCTTTATTTCCGCCAACCACTATGAATTTCCCCTCGAGCCATCTGGCTATCAGATATAAGATTAAAGGATTCAATACAACTGTTTCCACAGGCTACAGCGCCGGGTTAGACGCGCTTAAATACGCTGTTGATATGATCGATTCAGGCCGCGCTAAAGCCGTGCTGGTTGGCTCTGTAGAAAGCTTTTCATTTTCCAGTTTTGTCGGTTTTTATAAGGCAGGATTTCTTGCAGGCAGAAAAGGAGAAGAGCTTTCAAGCCCGTTTGATAAAAGGAGAAACGGAATAATCCTTGGGGAGGCAGCTACGGTTTTGGTTATTGAAGATGAGGAATACGCTTTAGAAAGAAAGGCTAATATAATCGCTCGGGTCTTAAGTGTTAAGGCGTTTTTTGACGCTTACCGTAACGCGGATTATGACCCGAGAATGCGCAGTTTAAAGCGGAGCATGATACGAGTTCTTGAGAGCGCGGAGCTAAACGTGGAAGATATTGATTATATATGCGCTGCCGCCAACTCCGTTAAACAGCAGGATAAACTGGAGACAGAGGCGATCAAGGATGTGTTTAATATATATGCTAAGAAAATTCCGGTTAGCTCCATAAAATCCATGGTTGGTGAAAGTATCAGCGCCTCAGGAGGCCTGCAGGCGGCTGCCGCGGTAGGGGCGATTGTGAAGGGGTTTATTCCTCCGACAATTAACTATCAGGAGCCGGACCCTGATTGCGATTTAGATTATGTGCCGAATGTTTCAAGAAAAGCAGGCGTGAATAATGTATTAATAAACAGTTTCGGGCCAGGAGGCAATAATACAACAGCTGTGATTAGTAAATACTAAATTTAATTATTGCTGCAGAATTCTATGGGCGTGAGCCTGTAGCTATTCACTAATAAAGGTTTAGCAAGTAAATTGTATAGGTAGGTTTGTATGAACAATCGACGCGTAGTAGTTACCGGCCTTGGGGTTGTCTCATCAGTAGGTATTGGTAAAGATACCTTCTGGGAGAAGATCATTTCCGGCGCAAGCGGAATAAGTAAGGTTACAGGTTTTGATACAACAGATTTCCAGTGTCATTACGGCGGGGAAATAAAAGATTTTAACCCGGAACAGTTCATGCCTAAAAGAAAGATAAGATTTCTGGGCAAGACATCGCAGCTGGCGATTGCGGCATCATTTTTGGCATTAGAAGACGCGCGGATTAATCTAACAGGAATTACTAAAGAAAAATTCGGGGTTCTGGTCGGAACCACATTAGGTGAGAGGTCAATGGAGGAGGTAACAGAGGCCTGGGCAAAGGGCGGATTGACAAATATTGACCGTTTAAAACTATTTCAGGCCGCGGCAAATAATATTTCAGCTGGTATAGGCATCCAGTTTAAGGCAATGGGCTTAAACTTCCTTATTCCCAATGCCTGTGCCGCGGGTAATTACGCTATTGGATACGCGTTTGACCTTGTAAAAAACGGGGATTTAAATTTTGCCCTTGCCGGGGGCAGTGAAGCGTTTTCGCGTGTCGCGTTTTCCGGGTTCCAGAGGCTTTACGCTATGGCTAGTGATAAATGCCGGCCGTTTGATAAAAACAGAAAAGGAATGATGCTTGGAGAAGGTTCAGGGATATTATTTTTAGAATCACTTGATTCAGCGCGTAAAAGAGGGGCAGCCATATATGCCGAGATTTTAGGATACGGCTTATCCTGCGATGCTTATCACGCTACAGCATCTGATGCGGCAGGCGTGGCAAAGGTAATGAATAAGGCATTGGAAGACGCTAAAATAAGCAGTGAACAGGTAGATTACATTTGCGCTCACGGCACAGGCACGCCGATGAACGATAAAACAGAGTCAAAGGCGATTAAAGAGGTGTTTGGCTCAAGGCATAAAGATGTATTGGCAAGCTCATTGAAATCCATGATTGGACATACAATGGGCGCGTCCGCGGCGATTGAATCAGCAGCATGCTGCCTGGCAATAAAAGACGGGATTGTCCCTCCGACCATAAATTTCGAGACATCGGACCCTGAATGCGATATTGACTGTGTGCCCAATATTGCCAGAAAGAAAAAGATAAATATTGCCTTAAATAACGGCTTTGCCTTTGGCGGGAATAACTGCTGTGTGGTGTTCGGCAAGGCAAGTCCTTGAATTTTATCATTGCAAATTAAAAGGTAATGCTTTAAAATACAAGGTATGATTAAAAGAGAAATTCAGAATACAGTAATAAAATCTTTGAAAAATTTTCCGGTTGTCGGCATTCTGGGGCCAAGACAGGTCGGGAAAACAACACTTGCCAGAGAAATTCAGAAAAAATACAAGTCAAAAGCTGTTTACCTTGACCTGGAACTTCCTTCCGATATAAATAAACTTCAGGAACCGGAATTGTATTTAAACCAATATGCGGATTCTTTAGTAATCATTGATGAGATACAGAGAATGCCGTCACTTTTTCCGCTACTTCGGGCTTTAGTGGATAAGAATAGAATTCCTGGCCGTTTTCTTATCCTGGGTTCGGCTTCGCTCGATTTAATGAAAAACGCCTCGGAAACTTTAGCGGGAAGAATTATTTATTATGAATTGACGCCTTTTTATTTAAAGGAAGTGGGAGTTAATGAAAAAATAGTCAATAACCTCTGGTTACGAGGAGGCTATCCCAATAGTTATCTCGCGAGGAGTAATGCTTTAAGTGTTTCATGGAGGGAAAGCTTCATTAAAACTTATCTGCAAAGAGATATCCCCCAACTGGGGATAAGAGTTCCCTCCACTCAGTTAAGAAAATTCTGGATGATGCTGGCGCATTTTCAAGGGCAGCTCTGGAACGCCAGCCAGATAGCAGGCAGCATGGGTGTTTCTGCCCCGTCAGTCAAGCACTACCTTGATATTTTAGAAGAAACTTTTATTGTTACTCAGCTTTTTCCTTATTATTCAAATCTTAAGAAAAGATTAGTGAAATCTCAAAAGGTATATATAAGAGACAGTGGATTGCTTCATACGCTTCTTAACATTAAGGCTATAGATGAATTGCAAGGGCATCCCGCTTTAGGGAAATCATGGGAAGGTTTTGTGATCGAACAGATAAATAATATGCTGCCGGAAAATTATGAGAAATACTTTTACCGGACAAGCGCCGGAGCGGAACTGGATCTTGTAATTTTTAAGTCATATAGGAATCCTGTAGCCATTGAGATTAAATACTCTTCCAATCCTGTTGTTTCAAGAGGATTCTGGAACGCGTTTGAAGATCTGAATTGCGGGAAAGGGTATATAGTTTATCCGGGAAAGGAATCCTATCCGGTAGGGAAAAATGTGTTTACGCTTCCGGTTTCCGGAATTGAAAAGATACTTGAATAAATTTTGGCGGAATTAGCCCTTGGCGCGGGGAAAGCAAATGCTTATCCTGAGGCACTCAGACGCAGGGAAGGACGGGATTTAAGTTTATTGGAGCAAATTTTTTAAAAAAGTTCTATTAACGGAAAGAAGAAAGGGAAAAATGAAAACGCGGAAAGATATAAAGCAGACGCTGAAGGAATTTATCCCATTGATGCGCCAGCGGTTTAAAGTGAAAGATGTTGGGATTTTCGGCTCTTATGCGCGGGGTGAAGAAACCGCACGGAGCGATATTGATATTTTGGTAGAATTTTCCGGATCTATCGGTTGGGAATTCATTGATTTGAAAGAATTTTTGGAAGAAATTTTAGACAGGAAAGTAGATTTAGTCACGATAAAAGCCTTAAAACCGCAATTGAAGGATGTTATTTTAAAAGAGGTTAAATACGTATGAGAAATTATAAGCTTTTTATCGAAGATATCTTGGACGCGATAAATAAAATTGAAACTTATACCAAGGGGTTAAGTTATGAAATGTTTATGGCGCAGGAAATGGTTGTTGACGCTGTTATCCGGAATATAGAGATTATAGGGGAAGCGGCAAGAAATGTTCCTGAAAATATCAAAAGAAAATATTCTTATATCCCATGGAAGAGGATGATTGGGTTACGTAACATTACAGTTCACGAATATTTTGGAGTAGATTTAGATATTATCTGGGAGATTGTGTCAAAAAATCTTCCAGAGACAAAACCGGGCATACAGGCGATGTTGGGAAAATTGGAGAAGATGGAGAGCTGAAACGGAAAGATTTTTGATAACCAATTCCAATGCGGGTTTGGAATAGGGTGTGTTCAATAACTAGGGATAATAGATTAAGGTAAGAACCTGAGGGAATAGTTTCGAAATTCGAGGGCTGACCCCTCCTATTCCGAGGGCTGACCCCTCCTATTCTACGGCAGGTAAACTGCAGACAGGGGGGAGGAATTGGGGAGGCTGAAAACGCTTTGACTTTGGCGGTAATAACTGCAGCGTGGTCTTGGGCAAACGGTGATATCTTTGTGGGGTGATTCTTTGAAGAAAAACACGATATTTTTGACGGGTGCTACGGGGATATTCGGTTCTTATTTGTTAAAAATTTTGCTGCAAAGAGGGCATAAAGTATATGTTTTATCCAGGCAAAAGGCCGATAAGAACGCGACAGAGAGAATTCGGGATGTTTTGCGGTTCTGGGATAATAAAGTTTTTTCGAAACACGGGAAAACCCTGATTATCGTTGAAGGAGATATTACAGAAAAAAATCTGGGCCTGTCTAAAAATAACCGGCAATTACTGGAAAAGGATGTAGAAGAGGTTTATCACAGCGCGGCAATAACCGATTTCAGCTGGCCGTTAAAGGAGATAAGAAAGGTCAATGTTCAGGGGGTAAAAAATGTCCTGGATACGGCGCTTACCTGGCAAAAACATGGGTGCCTGAAAAAAATAGAACATATCAGCACGGCATATGTATGCGGCACTTACAAAGGCGTTTTTCGCGAATCGGATTTAGACGTAGGGCAGGGGTTTAATACCACCTATGAGCAAAGCAAGTTTGAAGCGGAAATACTAGTGCGAAAATATAGAGAAAAGGGCCTGTGGATTGATGTGTTTCGTCCGTCCATGGTTGTGGGCGATTCGCGCGAAGGGAAAATCCCGGAGTTTAAAAATATATATTTGTTGCTTTCCACGACTAGCTTAGGAATATTCGATATTTTGCCGGTTTTAGGATTTAATGTCAGTTTAACCCCGATTGATTTAACCGCTTGGGCATTGTATCTGCTTTCACAGCGTTCAAGTGCCCGAAATGAAACGTATAATATTTTCCCGACAAAGGCAATATCACTCAAAAAATTGATAGAATTTGTTGTGAAAAAAACAGGGAAGAATATGCCGAAACTGATTTCTTTATCGCAGCTAAAGCTTGACGCCTTAACACCCGTACAGCGGAAGCTTTTTGAAAAGAGTTTTTTGCTTTTAAATCCGGAAGTAAGGCTGGATTCTATCTGCACGAATAATGTGTTAAAAAAATACGGCTTTAGATGGGGAGTATTCAACCTTAAGGCTTTTTTTGAATATTTTTTTGGCAAAAAGATAATGAGTAAGAATGGAAGATTAAATAAGGAGTGATTATGTATTCAATAACTGCTGTTGTTTCGAAGGAGAAATTAGAGGCATTTTGCCGTAAGAACCGTATAACTAAATTACTGCTTTTCGGTTCGGCTTTACGCGGTGACCTTAAGCCGGAAAGCGATATCGATATTTTAGTTGAATTCGATAAAGAGCATATTCCCGGATTAATGAGTTTTGCCGGGATGGAGAATGAATTGTCCGGAATGATCGGGAGAAAGGTGGATTTGCGTACGCCGGCAGAGCTAAGCCGGTATTTTAGAAGTGATGTTCTAAGGAACGCGAGAGTGGAATATGCGTCCTGAAGATAAAATACGGTTAAGGCATATTCTCGATGAAGCCAACGCGGCAATTAAATTTACTGAAGGCTTTTCCTCCGAAGATTTTGCCGGCGATAGTAAAACTCTTCACGCGGTTATTCGCGCTATAGAAGTGGTGGGAGAAGCGGCAGCGAAAATTTCTAAGGAATGCAAAGATTCGCATTCGGCCATTCCCTGGACTGATATTGTGGGAATGCGCAATCACCTGGTTCATGTGTATTTTGATATTGACGCTGAAACTATATGGAAAACAGTTAAAGTCGATATCCCGATGCTGATTCAAATGATAGAGCCGCTGCTTAAAGAGGAATGAGTAGATTTCGGCTTTCCTCAAAGTAATATTGGCGTAAATAACTGCAGCGTGGTCTTTGGCAGAGTAAGGTCGTAGTCATTTATAACCGATATTCCAATGCGGGTTTGGAATTGGGTTCAGAGAATAAACAAGAAGGACGCGAAGTTAAAGTTAATAAACGGTTAAAAAAAACAGTGAAAAACAATTTTTATATCAACAAAAAGGTTAATCCTTTGGGATTAAAGAAAGATGAATACGACGCGGTGATTATCGGCGCGGGCATCGGCGGACTGGTTTGCGGGTGCTATTTGGCTAAAGCCGGGATGAAGGTTTTAATTGCGGAGAGAAATAATTTTATCGGAGGATACTGTTCTTCTTTTAATAAAAGTGGTTTTTCTTGGGATGTGGGGCTACATTATTTATGTGGATATCAGGATGGAGGGATATTAGAAAGAATCTTAAGTGAGCTTAATATAGACTTGAAGATCAAAACGATTGAATTGACTGATATAATAATTACCCCTGTTCATAAGATTTATTTTTGGAAAGATGCCGACCGAACAGTTAATTATTTTATATCTCTTTTTCCTAGAGAGGCGAGTAGCATTAAAAAATTTTTTGATTTAATTGTGAAAGCTTCAACTGTTACGGTGGGGTTAAAAACTAAGGGGAAAACGTTTGATGATGTTTTGAATGATTATTTTGATGACTTAAAATTGAAATGTATATTAGGGATTCTTCTTTTAGGTAATAAAGGAGTGTTGCCAAAATTTTATTGGGCTTTTGGCGGGATTATGTTTTATCGCAAATTTATTTTTGGTGGAGGGTATTATCCTTTTGGGGGGATGAAAAGCTTAGCGAATGCTTTATTGGATAAATTTTTATTTTTAGGAGGTGAATTGATTTTAGAAAAGGAAGTAAGAAAAATAGGTGTGCATGATTATAAGGTGCAAGGTGTTTTCTTAGACAGAGATGTTTTTATTCGAAGTAAATATGTTATCACTGCAGGTGATATGCGACATGCATTTCTTGAACTAATAGATAAAGATTTTTTGGATAAAACCTATGTTAGTGCTATGCAAACGGCTAAGCAATCATTATCAGCTGTGGTTTGTTATATCGGCACAAAAACGAACTTGAAAAACAAGGTAGAGTTATGCGGAACGTTATGGTTTTCACCAACATATAATTTAGATAAAATATATTATGGTATGCAACACAATATATTTTCTGAAAACGGCTTTTTATTTATTTCTTTTCCATCATTTCACGATGAAACTTTAGCGCCTTCGCAACAGGATTCCGTTATGATAACATCCTTGACAAAATATCAACCAGAAAAATGGTGGAAAGATAGGAGGCGAACCGTTATGAGTGCTTTGGTAAAATCAGCTGGAAAAGTTATTCCGGGGTTATCACAAAATATCGAATGTAAAATATTAAATACGCCAGATATTTTTTCTAAATATACGCTTAATTATAAGGGAGCATTGCAGGGATGGGTACCCTCTATATCTCAGTCAAAAAAAAATGCGAAACTGCAAAGAATTTCTATAAAAGGACTTTTTGTGGCAGGACATTGGTCAGGGCATACGTATAATAGTGGGATGTTTTTAGCATTATTTTCTGGAAGAGAAGCTGCTAAAAATTTATCAGAAAAGAAAGGTGCTTTATGAAAATATATGCACTTCTCCCATTGGTAAGTAGTATTTTCGCTTTATTGCTTGGAATTTTTGTTTTTAAAAACGGTAAGCCTGCAATAAAATTAGATTTTTTCTTATGGTGTTCAGCGATTTTTGTTTGGCTCTTTTCTTATTCGGTTTGTTATTTAACAACAAGTGAAAGAATAGCAGTTCTGTTTGCTAGATTCGCGTGTACTGCAGTTATGTTTCTTGCAAATACTTTTTACCAATTTATAGTTGATTTTTTGGAGCTTTCACGTGAAAAAAGACAGGTGCGCATTGCTTATGTTATAAGTTTTATAATGCTACCTTTCTTTTTGTTTAGCAATTTATTTTTACGAGGAGCTTATAAATATTATTGGGGATATTACTCTAAAGCAGGGGTGTTGCATCCACTATTTCTTTTGTTTTTCTTTGTTATTTTTATCCGGGGATTTTTTCTTTTATGGCAAAGCTATAGAAAAATAAAAGCGCCCCAAAAACATCGACAGATAAAATATGTTTTTATTAGTTTCCTTATGGCCTTATTAGCGGCAATAGATTTTATTCCTAAATATGGAATAGAATTCTATCCATTTGGTTTCCTTTTTATGATTTTGTTCATTAGCACAACGGCTTATGCAATTATAAAATATCATCTTATGGATATTCACATCGTTCTTACCCGTACAGCAATTTTAGCAGTCGTTTATTGTTTTATTATTGGTATTCCTATGCTTTTTATTAGTTTTGGTAAGCCTTGGTTAAAAATATTGTTCCACGATAGATGGTTTTACCCGCCGTTATTGTTATACACGACTCTTGCCCTATTTGCTCCCTATATCTACCTGCGCCTGCAGGCAAAGGCTGAGGAAAAGAGAATTCAGCGTCAAATCCATTTGCACCAGTCGCTTAAGGCCGCCTCCAAGACCACGATTGAGGTGCAGAGCATGGAGAAGCTGTCAAAGATAATCCCGCGCTATTTATTGAAGCTCTACGGCAGAGAGGGCGATAAGATCATGCATATCAGCCTGTTTTTAAAGGACAAGAATACCTATAAACTGAAGTCTTCCATTGGCGAGAAGAAACTTTCCGCGGATATGACAATCGCCGAAGATAGTTATCTGGTCAAGTGGTTTACAACGGTCAGGGATGTTTTGGTGGAAAAAAGCGTGCTGAAGGCGCGGGATGTGGAAGTGCTTGTGTATGAGGATATTGATTTTTGGCTGAGTAAACCGAATGTTCTACGGGTTCCTTTTAAGGGCATGGACAAGGTCTTAAAACAGTTAAAAGCGGTTATGGAATTGCTGCAGGCAAACGTGATCCTTCCATCCGTATATCAGAAAGAGCTCCTGGGGTTTTTGATATTGGGGGATAAATTCCCGGAGCATTATACGACAAGCGACATCGATACGTTTTCTATTCTGGCCAATGACAGCGCCATGGCGTTTAAGTCCGCGCAGCTGTTCGAGGATTTGAAAATGGCGCAGGCGCGGCTTATCCAGTCGGAAAAGATAAACCTGCTTGGGCAGTTGGCGTCGTCCATGGCGCATGAAATAAATAATCCCCTGGCGATTATATCCGGGAATATACAGCTTTTGCTTATGGATGAAAATGACGATAAAAAGAAAAAAATGCTTAAGAAAATCAATGATCAAACCGAACGCGGTTACAATATCATAAACAGGCTGCTAAATTTTTCGCGCCTTTCCAAAGAAGATATTAAAGACATTGAAGTACACTCACTTATTGACGATACGCTTGAGTTGATCAATCATAAGATAATGCACGGCAATATCGAACTTGATAAAGAGTATATTTGCAAAGGCCAGATAAAGGGTAATCCTACCCAGATACAGGAAGTTTTGCTTAATCTTTTTGTCAATGCTGTGCAGGCAATGCCTGAAGGCGGACGATTGAAAATATCTACTCGAGACTTAAAGGGCATGGTTGAAGTAATAGTGCAGGATACAGGTAAAGGGATTCCTGAAAAAGATGTAGAGAATGTCTTTGATCCGTTTTATACAAAGGGTAAGGAGAACGGAACGGGATTAGGCTTGTTTGTTGCCAGCCAGATCATGGGGCTGCATAACGGAACTATTGATGTTAAAAGTAA
Source organism: Candidatus Omnitrophota bacterium (assembly GCA_022013205.1). Lineage (GTDB taxonomy): Bacteria > Omnitrophota > Gorgyraeia > B26-G9 > B26-G9 > JAGLQQ01. The sequence continues at coordinate 11,734 of JAKLQT010000232.1, forward strand.
GGTTGGCGAGGGAACGGTTTTTGTGTTAAAATTTGCGGTGGGAATAAATAAAGAATAAAGACATTAGGCAGTTTTTTTAAAAGGCTTACAGCTTACAGCTTAGGGCTATTATATGGAGGTTGAGATGCTTGAAATTCTGATTGTTGACGATGAAAAGGAAATAGCCCGGGCGCTAAAAGATGTTTTAGATCAAAAGGGTTACAGTACGCGCGTTGCTCATAATGGTAAGGATGCCTTTGAAATTGTTAAAAAACATAGGCCGCATCTGGTTTTTCTGGATATCCGCATGCCGCTTATGAGCGGTTTGACGGTACTGCGCAATATTCGTGATTATGACCGCTCGATAAAGGTTATCATGGTGACTGCTTTTGGCACAAAGGAAATAGTGGGTGAGGCCTCACGCCTGGGAGCGGTTGATTTTATAAGAAAGCCGTTTACAAAAAATTATCTCGAACATGAGGTTATGGCTAAGGTCAGCGCGCAGCTTTTTGAGGAACTGAGAAGAGAGGTTGATGAAAAGAATGAACTTATCAATCAACTGGAGCATTTAAGTGAAAGGGTCTCGCGCAACTTTTATCAGACCGTTATGTCTCTTGCTGCCGCCCTTGAAGCAAGAGACAGATATACGCACGGCCATTCTGAGAGGGTAGAAAGTTACAGTAAACTTATAGCTAAAGAATTAAAGGCTAATAATGAAATTGGAATAGACCGTGAGTTTATTGAAAACCTGCATATTGAATCGAGATTGCATGATATCGGCAAGATCGCTATACCGGATACTGTCTTAAATAAAAAAGGAAAATTAACAGACGAAGAGTATGACGAGATTAAAAGGCATCCGGGTGAAAGCGCGCGAATCCTGGCGCCGCTTGATAATATTAAACAAAATATTGATGTTATCTACAGCCATCATGAGCGCATCGACGGCAAGGGTTATCCAAGCTGTAAGTCAGGGGAAAAGATTCCGTTACGGGCAAGGATAATTGCCGTAGCCGATGCTTTTGACGCGATGACATCAAATCGGCCATACCGCAAGGCAATGTCGGATGCGGATGCTTTTAAGGAATTGAATAAGCAGAAAGACACGCAGTTTGACGCGATGATTGTAGAGGCTTTCGGTAATGCCTTTAAGAAAAAAACAGGAGTGAGCCATAAGGAAGAAGTGTTGATGAATCTTTAGTAGTAACCTGTATTAATTAAATATAAATTGAAAATATCCTATTTAAAAATTACAAGGCTTAATTCGCCCGCCACAAAGCATGGCGAGGCTTAATTCGCAGACGATCTAAGATCTATAATTTACAAAAACTGTAAATTATTTGCTCATTAAGGAGGGATATAATGCTGAAGATTCTCGTTGTTGATGATGAGCCGGAAATAACCGAAATACTGAAAAATTTTTTCGAACGGAAAAATTATACTGTTTTTACGGCAAATAACGGAGAGGCAGCTCTTGAGGTTATCAAAGAACAAAGGCCGCATCTTGTTTTTCTCGATATACGCATGCCGAAAATGGACGGCCTGACGGTTCTGCGTAGTATCAGGCTGATAGATACAAGCATGAAAGTAATAATGGTTTCCGCGATTGAAGATGATAAAACTATGGCAGAGGCTCAAAGCCTTGGGGCGGTGGATTATATCAGGAAGCCTTTCAGGCTGGAATATTTAGAAAAAGACGTTATCGAGAAAGTAAACGCGAAGCTTTTTGGAGATCTGCGCAATGAATTGGAAGAAAAGAGCAGGCTTATAAAACAGCTGGCAATGGAAGTTGATCATGTAAATACGCTTAATAAAAAGATAGGCAGGAATTTTTACCAGACAATTCTTTCGCTTGCAACCGCGCTTGAAGCAAGGGACCGCTATACACACGGCCATTCCGAAAGAGTTGACCTGTACAGCAAAATAATCGCGCAAGAGCTGAAGGAAAGTTTTCACTGGAAAATAGATGATGAGTTTATGAACTGTCTGCATGTTGAATCGCGCTTGCATGATATCGGCAAGATTGCTATTGCCGACACTGTGCTTAATAAGCCGGGAAAATTAAATGAAGAGGAAAATAATCAGATAAAAGCGCATCCGGTTAAAAGCGCTCATATCCTGGCACCGCTTGAAGATATTAAAGAAAGCATTGAAATTATCCGCCATCATCACGAACGTGTTGATGGTAAAGGGTATCCGAGCGGTTACACAAAAGATCAAATCCCCGCGCGCTCAAGAATAATCGCGGTCGCGGATTCTTTTGATGCCATGACTTCAGACCGGCCTTATCGCAAAGCGATGTCCATAGAAGAGGCGGTAGCAGAACTTGAAAAAAACAGAGGCACGCAGTTTGATGAAGAGGCTGTGGATGCCTTCGTTCAGGCGCATAAACAAGGTAAAATACCGAACTGAGGGTAGGGGGTAGGACGAGTTAGGATCATAGCCATAGCTCTTGGCTCATGGCTGATAGCTCATAGGAAAAGCAAAAAAACAGTGTGTAGCGATTAGGACACCAGTCACTCAAGATAATTATTTTACAGGACTTTGTTAAAAAATGAATTATCGAAATAGAATAATTTATGCTTTAGTTTTTCTCCCTGCCTTGCCGGCAGGCAGGTGTGAACTCTGTGCTCTCTGTGGTAAATAGTTTATTTATGTTTTCAGGAGAGAGGAATAAATTCTCTAAAAAACATTAAAACACATTAAAACATAGAAGATATTTTTGATAGAACGTGTGGCTAAAATTGGGGGTAACATGGAAGGTATAAAGATCGGGATTATCGGAGGAAGCGGTATATATGACATTGAAGGGGTGAAAAATGTGGAAACAGTTGATATTAATACCCCATTCGGCAAGCCTTCAGACAAGGTTATAATCGGTGAGTTAAATGGAGTTAAATTCGCGTTTTTGCCGCGTCACGGCAGAGGGCATAAGATTTCTCCTTCGGAGCTGAATTTCCGCGCGAATATTTATGCCTTAAAAAAATTGGGTGTGGAAAAAGTTTTATCCATATCTGCTGTCGGCAGCCTGAGGGAGGAGTTAAAACCGCGCGATTTTGTCATCCCGGATCAGTTGTTCGACAGGACAAAAAACAGGGCATCAACGTTTTTTGGAGAGGGTTTAGTTGCTCATGTCGGTTTTGCCGAACCATTCTGCGCGGGATTCAGGCAGCGTGCTTATGAGACAGCAAAACAGTTAGGGATAACCGCGCATAAAGGCGGAACTTATATCTGCATGGAAGGGCCGCAGTTCTCAACAAAAGCTGAGTCCAATGTCTATCGCCAGCTTGGATTTTCCATCATCGGCATGACGGCATTGCCTGAGGCAAAACTCGCCAGGGAAGCAGAAATGTGCTACGTAACCGTTGCGCTGGTAACAGACTATGACTGCTGGAAAGAGGACGAGGAGGTAAGTGTTGAAAAAATACTCGCGAACCTTAACGCTAATTCAGATAATGCTAAAAAATTTATTAAGACAATACTTCCTAAATTAAAAGACGCGGCTGTTTGTGAGTGCTCAAGCGCGCTGGCCGCGGCTATTGTTACGCCCGCGGATGCCGTGCCTAAGGAGACTTTGAAGAAAGTTGAACTGCTGGTTAAAAAATATATTAATTAATTCACTCTTATTTGTGATGAAAGGAGTCAGTATGAGCGGGAAAATACTTATAGGGCTGGTGTTTTGCTTTTTTTTTGCGTGCACAAACACTTATGCGGCTTATGTAAGTAGTATTTTTGATCCGGTAAAAGAGGGCGAATGGAAGATTGCTGTATTTAAAGATAAAACAAATGCTAAAAAATTTAAGGTCAGAACCGGAACCCCATTGCCGGGATTTGTTTTGCTGACTGACGCGAAAATTACTGAAATTTCCAGTAATGGAATACAGATTAATTATGGCTGTTCAAATGCTTTGAGTATGTTTTTTAAATTCGGGCAGGCAGATAGAGTCCTGGAAGAAAAATGGACAGATGGTGTGATCAGCGAACTGGGATACAACGGCGAAAACATGTATGGCTTGGGGCTTAAGTATGTGGAAGAGGTTGATGATGGATTAATAATCGGGGGAGATTTGCAGGTTAATGTTTATGCGGGTGAGAACGTTGATCATGTTTCTGAGGGCGGAGTCCCGGCAACACTTATATTGTCTCCCGGTGAAGGAGAGCTCAGAGAGTTTCAGGGAAGTTTGCTTTTTGGCCAAAAGATCAATATGTCTAAAAATCTGGACATTTTCCCTTATATGGGATGTGCCATTAATAGGTCAAAATTAAAAGTGGACGAAACTGTATATTCGGGCCCGGGGATTGGCGGGACAATCTATAAAATGGAACTGGATGAAGCCAGGAAATTTGGCTGGATTGCGGGGATAGATTTTAATTTATCAGATACATTTAATTTGAATATTGAAACACGGCATTATATAGAAGCAGCTTATACAATAGGATTTAGTTTTGATTTCTAAAAATAGGAGGAAAAATGAAAAGCCTTTTAAACCTGGTAATCTTAGGTTTGTTTTTGATGTTTAGCTGCTGTGCTGATGCTGCGCCTGTGGGTAACCCTAATTTTTATATTTCCGGAGATTCGCCTTTAAATATATCCATGGAACTGGATATATTACGCGGCGGAGATATAGATTTTTGTGCCGGGAATGGTGTTACAGCAAAAATGGAATATGAAAGTGTTAGTTCTTTTTTTCTGAAAATGGGATATTTATTGGAAGAAAGGAATAATTTGCAAACATATTTTCGTTTGGGATTGTCGGAAATAGATATTGTTGATGAAGAGGGTGGCCATATTGATACAGATACTGATCTTGCCTACGGCATAGGATTATCAGGAATACTTTTTCAGTTTGCAAATAATGTAAAAATTGGCGCAGATATAAGTTATCTTAAATCCAATCCTGAGGTGAAAACATACGCGTGGTTTAATGTGGAAAATATAGGGATGGAACTTGATTATCAAGAGTTTGAAATAGCCCTGGTGATCTCAAAGGAAATAGGCTCCTTTGTCCCTTATTGCGGGATAAAACATAGTAAAGTAGAAATGGAAATCCCTGATAATTCCCTGACTTATCAAATAAAAATGGAGAACGAAGATAATTTGGGTGTTTTTGCGGGTTTTGATTTTTTGGTGAGGGAAGATTCTTCCCTTAATTTAGAAGGAAGGTTTCTTGATGAGCAAGCCTTCAGTATTGTCTTTCATTTTGGATTTTAAGTAATTACCCGCAGTTTCTGTAATTTAACTGCTTATTACTAAATTTAACCCGCTTTTATCCTTCCTTTTATAGCTTCTTGTTATCTTGATAAATTGAGATGTTTATGTTATCATAGGTCAACAAAAAAGGATTGTATTATTTATGAAAAAGGTTTTGTTATTATATATTTCTAATAATTCCGGACATCATCGGGCAACAAAAGCCATCGAGGAATCACTGCATTTAAACTACCCGCATGTAAAGGTCGCCAATATCAACTGTTTTAATTATACTAATCCGGTGCTGGAAAAGGTTATCAACAGCATATATAATAAAGTTATTAAGTTAAAACCCGAGGTATGGGAGTATTTATACGATAATCCTAAGATCGTCCGCCGTACACGCAAACTTCGTAAGCTTATCCATAAATTAAACTCTAAAAAACTTAAAAGATTAATAGTTCATTTTAAGCCTGATGCCGTAATATGCTCGCAGGCTTTTCCCTGCGGTATGGTTGCTGATTTTAAGAAAAAATTTAAGTTTGACTTTCCTCTG
>JAKLQT010000233.1 GCA_022013205.1 Candidatus Omnitrophota bacterium
AACAGCAGCAAATTCCCTCACAGACGGACAGGATGTCCGTCGAGAATGGGCCAAAATAGATTTTTCCAACTGCGTTTCGCATTACGTTAACAGTCTTAAATTAGTAAAATTTTCCCCCGTAACTCACCGGTTACCTTTAATTTATTAAAATGAATTATTTTTGAATTCTTTTAAAAAATCAACCCGAAAATCACACCTAACATCTTTGGCTACTTTCTGTTATACAGCCCTATTAGATAAGCCTCCTCTAAAATATGGCCTTGCATAGCTTTTTCAAGCTGATCCTTACTTATTCCTTTGGGCAATCCAAGCACATTGTCAAGCGCGTATAACTTAAAAAAATATCTATGGGGCTTTCCCGGAGGCGGCATTGGCCCTCTATAACCGGTCCGGCCAAAGTCATTTTGCCCCTGCTTTATCCCATTTTCAAATAAAGGCTTAGGAGAAGTAAACTCTTCCAATTCATTTAAAAACGCGGGAATATCATAAATAACCCAATGCACCCAATCTCCTCCAGGGGCATCAGGATCATCACAGATAAGCGCGAAACTTTTTGTTCTCTCCGGTGCTCCCTGCCAAGTAAGTGCCGGAGAAACATCCGCACCTTCCCCTGTATGTTTGCGGGGTATATTTTCACCATTGCCAAAAGCAAAACTTTTCAAATCCAGAGCCATAACCAGCCCTCCTCCAATCACTACGCTAACTATAATAATTCCGATAATCAAACCAACCTTCTGTCCAAATTTCATCTCGCCTCTTTTCTTTTCACAACGATTTTATTATTTTAACTCTAAAAAGATTTAAAGGTCAAGAGAATAATTTTGATAATGCGTAATTTCTTGACACAGCAAAACCATGAACCTATAATGGATTTACTAATTATAAATAAAGGAGATACAATGCAGACTGATCTTGAGATAGCCCAATCTATAAAGCTTACCCCCATCAAGGAAATTGCCGCTTCGATCGCGATACAGGACGATGAACTTCACCCCTACGGCAATTATAAAGCCAAGATATCCCTGTCTGTGCTTGAGCGCCTAAAAGACAAAGCTAACGGGAAATACATTTATATAACCGCTGTAACCCCTACTCCACTTGGAGAAGGAAAAACACTGACCACTATCGGCTTATCATTAGGATTGAATAAGATCGGCAGAAAAGCTATTTCATGCATAAGAGAGCCCTCCCTTGGGCCTGTGTTCGGCATAAAAGGAGGCGCGGCCGGAGGAGGTTATTCTCAGGTCCTGCCCATGGAAGATGTAAACCTGCATTTAACAGGTGATGTCTCGGCCATCGGAACTTCACATAATCTCTGCGCCGCATTCCTGGACAACCATATATTAAAGGAAAACAAATTAAGCATTGACCCGCACAGCATAACCTGGCCAAGAGTAATTGACGTTAATGACCGCTTTTTGCGGGAAGTTGTTATCGGGCTTGGCGGCAAGGATAACGGGTTCCTGAGAGAAAGCGGTTTTGAGATCATTGAGGCCAGTGAAGTTATGGCAATAATGGCCCTGACCAATAGCCTTAAAGACTTAAGATCGCGCCTGGGCAAAATACTGCTGGCTACAACCTATGACGGAAAACCGGTCACTCCTGATGACATAAAAGTCGCCGGGGCAATGACCGTGCTTTTAAAAAACGCGATCATGCCCAATATAGTTCAGACCACAGAAAAAACAGCCTGTTTTATCCATACCGGGCCGTTTGGAAATATCGCGCACGGAAACAGTTCAATACTCGCCGATGCCATGGCTCTAAAACTTGCCGATTATGTTGTTACAGAAAGCGGATTCGGCGCGGATTTAGGCTCGGAAAAATTTCTCGATATTAAGTGCCGTCAAAGCAAGCTCAAGCCTGATTGTGCCGTTCTGGTATGCTCGATCAGAGCTTTAAAAATGCATAGCAGCAGCTTTGATGTTGTTGCCGGAAAACCTCTTGACGCGGGATTATTTAAAGAAAACCTGCAGGCAATTCAGGCCGGTTCCTGCAACCTGAAAAAACAGATCGAAAACATATTGATTTTCGGCATTCCCGTGGTCGTAGCCATCAACCGCTTTGAATCCGACACTGACACGGAGATCGAACTCGTACGAAAACTTGCTGTAGAATTCGGCGCAAAAGAAGCAGTAGTAAACCTGGCTTATGCCAAAGGCGGCGAAGGCGCGATTGAACTCGCCGAAGCCGTAACCAGAACCGCTGAGCAGCCGAACGATTTTAAATTTTTATACCCCCTCGATGTATCAATAAAAGAAAAGATCGAAACTATTGCCACGAAAATTTACGGCGCAGGCAATGTAACTTATCATCCGGTAGCAGAACAAAAAATCAGGCAATATACAGAACTCGGATTCGACAAATTGCCTATCTGCATGGCCAAGACACATCTATCCTTGTCACACGACCCAAGATTAAAAGGCGTGCCTACAAACTTTGAACTGCCCATTAGAGAAATCCGTGTTTCAGCCGGCGCGGGATTTATCTATCCCCTGTGCGGAAAAATGCGCACCATGCCCGGACTGCCGAGCAATCCCTGCGGCACGAATGTGGATATTGATGAGGATGGGAACACCATCGGACTGTTTTAATCCGATTGTGTAAGTTACCAGTTACTAGTTATAGGTTACGAAAACCGAAGGACGAGAGACGATCACCCCCTCCATAATACCTGACGGGCAAGCGCTTTGCTCGTTATAACGAAGGACTCAGATTAGCTCATGGCTGATGGCTAATACTCTGTTTTCCCATGAGGTGGCGAAGGAGGATCCGCCCGCCACAACACTGGCGAGGCTAGCCATATAGGGCTTGAAATTTGTGCTTGGCGGCTATTCGCTGTTTTTAATAAAAAAGAGGCCCCATGTTTTAAGCCAGGGCGGCTTTTTTCAAATCTAACCATTTACCTTGTTCTGTTTAATAGGGATAGTAAAATAAAAAATACTTCCCTGCCCCAGTTCTGATTCCAGCCAAACCTTGCCATTATTTAATTCAACTATTTTTTTTACGATTGTCAACCCTATGCCGGTACCACTATATTCTTCTTTTTTAGATAATGTTTTAAAAATCATAAATATATTATCAAAATATTGCTTATCAATTCCCGGGCCGTTATCTTTAAGATAGAATTCATAAAAATCGCCTTTTAGCTTACACCCGATTTCAATAATTGGATTTTTCTTTTCATTAAACTTAATTGCGTTTGAAATCAGGGCAATAAATACCGTGGCAAGCCATTCACGATTATAAAGCACCTTGGGCAATCCATCCCTTATGATTATTTGTACATTCTTTTGCTTTATTTTATAATCATGGATTGCGATAAGCTCCTTTATTAATTCTTCTGATTCAATCTCTTTAAGAACATCTTCTCTCATTTCTATGCTCTGATACGCCAGGAAATTTTCGAAAATTTCCTGCAATCTGCCCGTATTTATCTTCAAACGCTCTAAATACTTCACGCCATTCTCGTCCAATTTGTCCTGATATTCTTTGATAATGAACCCGCTATAGGCATTTATAGACCTCAATGGCTCTTTAAACTCATGAGAAATAATATGTGTAACATCATTTAATTCTATATTTCTTCTTTCAAGTTCGCGTGAATATTTTTCCAGTCTCTCCTCAATCTTTTTACGCACAATAATCTCTTGTTTGAGATCATTGTTTAATTTAAGTAATTCTGCCGCTTTTTTCTTTTCTACATCTAATACTGCGAACTCTTTTTCTCTTTCCAGCAATCTTCTTAAATCCTGGGTCATTTTATTAAATAACCCGGCTAATTGCCCTATTTCATCTTTACTTTTTATAAGTATCTTATGATTTAAATCACCGCTGGAAACTATGTTCATCCCAAGCGCTAAATTTTTTAT
>JAKLQT010000234.1 GCA_022013205.1 Candidatus Omnitrophota bacterium
CAAGCAAAGTATTATCATCATCAACTACCGGCACCACAGGAAAACTATGAAAATCTTTGAACAGATCAAGCAATCGCGCAAGGGTCGTACCCCTCTTAACAGAAATCACCTTGCTCTGCATATTATTTTTTACCTGCATATAGGCACCTTTCATTTTTAGATTCAAATAAAAAAATAATTATAGTCACTTACTATTATAAATGCAATAAAAAAATAAACGTTCTTCTTTACCTCGAATATTTCACAGTATAGCCTATCCCGAATGAAGCAGGGCAACCGCTTCATTCCTTTGCATATTATCCATACTGATCATGCCCGGGGTTATAATAAAAATCAGCTTGAGTAAAAACTCATATAATATTATTCTTGTAAATACCACAGGCTCTCTATTCTGTTGCTCAGACGTTAAAACGAATATCTAAAATATCTCCACTTTTGATAATGTGGCCTTTATCCACCAATTGAACAAACCCCTGCGCCTTTGCTTCCTGCATATTATGCACTGTTTCAAAGTCTCTAAAATTTACAATTTCTGCTTTTATAAATCCTCTGGCAAGGTCAGAATGGATCTTGCCGGCGCAAGTAACCGCATCCGAATCTTTCTTGACCGGCCATGACCTGACCTCCTGCTTGCCTGCTGTATAAAAAAACATCATGCCGGATTTATCAAAAGCTTTAGCGATCAAATCATTAACCTCCACATCTCCCTCGATAATAAGCGTCGGCGTGAAACTCAAGGGAGCAAGTTCTTTGATTTTTACAGATTCTTCCTTGCTGAAATCAATATCACAAGCAGGAATTTCTTTTTCCAGATTCTGCTGACATTTTACCAGTGCTGCTTTTTCCGCTTCATCATTTGAGTTTGCTATACGATTATCAACCTTCTCCATATCCATTATCAAAAAATCAAGGACCTTGTCTTTTGCGATAACAATGCAGTCAGCATTAACAAAATCCTCTCTTACAAACGCGGCAAAAAAAGGTGACACTTTTTTGGGCGCGAATTTTTCTGTCAGCTTTATAAGTATTTCATCATTATATTTTATCTTGCCTTCAGGCAGGTCTAATCCTAAAAAACTTATTTTCATTATTTAATTCTCTCCTTATTTAGTTGCCGGTTCTATCAAATACATAACCCCAGAGCTGTTTGAGAATAAAACACCTATAGAATAATTTTAATCCTCTCTGAGGTTTCATTCATATTATTTTTGACGCCACCTAGTTGCCCCTTGCGGGAGGATTTATTCCGGCTGCTTTTTCCGCCACAGGAATACCTTATCCTTGGGTTTCACAATAAACGGAAGTTTAATCCCCGCAAGCTCCCCCTTTTTAATGCTGCTGACAAATTCATGTTTTTGCTGCAGCTCCTGGGCGACAGCAAAGCTGGCCGGAGTACTCTTGCCTATAAAAAGAATCTCCTGCCCTTTACGCAGCGGCCTATTCTGCAGGCGTATTTCAGCAACGCTGATTTTTTTAAAAAACTTAACAACCTCTCCTAAAAACACTTTTTCGTAAGTGCTTTCAAGTTTATCACTGGAGGCATTTTGCGGCACACCAAAATAAAAGCCGTTTGAAAAACCTCGATTAAATACTCTTTGGAGCTGTCCCTTAAGCATTGTTTTCAAAGAAGAGGTAAGTTCACCTTCAAAATAAGCATCAATTGCCCTGCGATAAACAGCGGTTACCACCTTGACATATTCCGGAGCGCGTCTCCTGCCCTCGATCTTAAAAGCGTCTATGCCTGCTTCTATTAATTGATCGATAAAATCAATACTACACAAGTCTTTCGCACTCAAAGCATACTCTTTACCCAATATATAATCGCCTTCTTCATCTAAATCTTTAATTGAAAATTCTCTACGGCAATATTGCAGGCATTCTCCTCTATTGGCTGACTTACCTGAGGAATAGCTTGAGAGAAAGCATCTGCCTGAAATACTGATACACATAGCGCCATGAATAAATGCCTCAATCCGGCAGTTGATCTTTTTCTCTTTTTTAATTCTAATTATTTTTCTGATATCAAAAAGCGGGCATTCACGCGCAAGGACTACTCTTTTTGCGCCCAAACGAACAAACGATTCTAAAGCCGCGCTATTAGACACACTTGCCTGCGTAGAAAGATGTATAGGCAGGTTAAGCTTTTTTGCGGCACTCATAACCGCCAGATCCCACAATATAATACCGTTTACCTGGGCCTGCTTTGCTTTTATAAGTATAGATTCTACTTTTTTAAGTTCATGCTCCATAATAATAACATTAAGCGCCAGATATCCCTGTTTCTTACGCTTAGCTAAAAAGCCCATTATTTTTTTAAGTTCCAAGGCATCAAAATTACCCGCAAGATTGCGCATATTCAATCCCTTAACGCCAAAGTACACACTATCTGCTCCGCTGTCTACGGCAGTAACAAGTCCTGCCCAGTCTCCGGCAGGAGCAACGAGCTCCGGCTTCTTTAAAAGTTTATTTTTTTTGCGGTTATTGTTTTTCATCGTTTTCATTTAGACATCACGCAGATTTTATTGCGTATATTTTCCAGCTTGCCGAAACAGATCAGTTTATCTCCCAAAGCGATTTTTGTCCGCGCGGGAGGATTGGGAATAATCTCTCCCTGCTTTTGTATAGCCAGCACTGTTATATCCGCGTCCCTTAACTCAGAGTTCATAAGCGTTGTGTCTATCACCGGGCTATCTTTAAATATTTCTATTTGTGAGATACCGTAACCCCCTGTAGCCACGACCAGCTCTTCAAAAGTTACGCGCTTGATAAGTTCATTTTTAATAAACCGTGAGCGCAAAAATCTGGTTATCTTTTCATCCAGCTTTGTATAAGTAGCAATACGGAAAATAATAATCACGGCAATAATCACCACTCCCAGTTTTACCCAAGGCTGCACAGGCGCGGGAAACGCCAAGTTAAAAATTGAGGACGCGAACATCTCCGGCCGCAGCGAGTTGGCCAGAGTAGCAATCAAAGTCACAAACCCGGCATGCCCGAGGATAATAAGCGTCGAGGCTATACGCCTTCTCTGCGGATTTCCCGTAATTAATTCCGATTCTTTTGTTGTAAACCCCGTCCCGGAGAAACACGAGAGTGCCTGAAACGATGCCATTGACCAGTCAAGGCCGGTCAGCTCAAAGGCTACCGCTCCCAGCCTGACCGCGATAAAAGAAACAAAAAGCGCGATTAGAAATAGTAGTACATTCATTGATTATTCCTTTTCTTTGATTTGGGCTGTCTTATTTTTCAGCAAAGCAGCTGTCCAGCCAATAATCATGCCTGTTATCAGGGTAAAAAACAAAATGATCGCCCGGCTTGTAGTAAACGACCAAAACAGCAACTTAATCTCAACTTTTTCATAGTTCTGCGCCACAAATATAACTAATAAAAACAACGCCGCAATAATAAACCAGAACTTCCATCGCATAACAAACCTCCCTTTAGTTAAAATTTCTTTTTGAATTTTAGATAAACTTTTTCTTCGCCCTCTTCCAACTGCTGCTGCTCCTGCTCCAGTTCCTGCTGAGTTTCTGTCTGATTAAGCTGTTTTTCGGCATTAACAGATATTGTGTCTGTAATTTTTACCTCTCCTTTAACAGTATGAGTAGTTGTATTGCCCTCGCCATTTTCATCTTCCTGCGGCTGCTCCACCTCATATCCTACTTTCAGTTTATCGGTAAGCGAAGTGCTAAGGCCCATTGTTTTTGTTTCATTTCGATAAAAAAGAGATATATCGCTGATGCCGAAGCGCCTGGCAATTTTACTGCCTGTTCCGGCAAGAAGAAAGTAATCAACAAAATCCTTGATCAAATCCGCGGATATCCTGCCGCTTTGAAGCGATCCCCGCGTGCTGCCCCAGGCGCGCCCAGTAGCCAGCATAACCAATAATAACTCCTGAGTCAAGGCGGGATTTGAGCTTAAAGTAAGTTTCGGCTCATCCACAGTGCCTTGCAGCACCATGCTAATCGCGACATCCTCGACTTTTGCCGAACCCCGGATATTCAGTTTTGGCCTTTTCGGGTCTTTATCAAAAACAATCTTGCTGTTTCCAAGCCTTATCAGCGCGGTTTTACCTCCTGAGACCAGGCCTCCCTGCAAAACAATTTCACCGTTTAACCTTGCTGCCTCAATTAGATTATCGCAATACATCAAAAGTGACCCCTGGCAATCCACTATAGAAAATCTCTCTTTTATAATGTTTTCTATATAAAAGGTTCCTTCGGCGGCCAGCGCTGATATCGTGCCGGCAATATGGATGCTTACGTCGCTAAAAACCCCGGAAAGCGTACTCAACACCGGCCTGCGCGTAAAAAGATCAATAATCTCCCGCGCGCTTACTCTTTTAGAATACAGTTCAAGCTCAAGAAACATGTTGTTGTAATCACCGTAAAAAAGAATAGTATCGGAAAACAAAAGTTTAAGCCGTCCATTATAAATACTAATCTGCATATCCCTGAGTTTAAACTTCCGCATAGAAAGATCTAACCGCTGAATTTGTATCACAGTCCCCTGGGGAAGCTTATTTGGATTAGTAATAAGTATATTATGCAGCGATGCTTCAGAGTGTATAGTCCCTTCGGTTTTTTCAATAGTTATCTTGTGTGAGCGGGTAAAATAATACAGAAGAAAGCGGCCAACGCTTTCCGCTCCTTTTGCGGTATAAAAAACGAGGTAACCTGCCGTGCAGATCAACGCGAAAACCAGCAGAGTAACTATAAATAAAAATAGATTGTTCTTTCTATGCATAATCCTTTATTTAAAACAAGCATCATCTGCGCTATACAAAACACCCTATTGTAACTTAGTTTTATTATACCTTAAGGAAGGGTAAATTCAGCAGGATTTTTTTTAAACAACACATTATTTTAGCGGGAATATTTTCGAAATTTTCAAAAAATATAATACAATTACAATTCATCTGATACTAAATATGACTAAAAAAACAATCCAGCCCCTGTCCTTTTTGCACCTCCTTTTTGAGTTGTCAATAAACTAGCTTTATCAAAAGCCTCATTAGAAAGTCTTAGCATTTCCCGGTCATTTGATTTTTCGTAAATGATTTTGTAAGCAGCGCCAAAAACATGGCGTGCATTTGCCGGTCCCGCCATTCTTTGGCGGGAAGACTGGTGTTGAGCGTAAAATTTATTCATCATCTCCTCATCACTTCACTTACACAATTTTTATCAACTTATCTACGAATGACCCATTATTATTCCCTACGGAGAATAACAGAGTCAAAGCTTTCTAATTGCCGTCAATCAGACGTGAGAATACATAAAAAAACCCTAACTATCATAGAATAATCAGGGATTTTTATTTATCTCGGGCTCAAGTTCAGGCTTAAATTTTGGCTCTCCGTATTAGACGAGTTTCGCAACTGGTTAACATTAGGAAAACCGCATGTATTATCTAATGAATTTCTCAGTAACAAAAATCTTTTTATTTCTTGAACATAAAATTATATAGTTTATTTCACCCTCCCCCTCCTTGGGCTGCTAACTCTTTCTACAATTGTCCGCCAAAACCTAATGTCGTATCCATTCCTATTTGCTCGGTGTTGGCTTTAAAACATCTAGAACTTCATTTACACAAATCAGCCTGTGCGTACCCGACGGGGTTCCCCCCCGGTTTGACCTTCTCTACCTCCGTTGGATATTTCTCAAAATTAAGTTCTTTATATTTCTCATTTTTTTACATATTCTGCCAATTACTTATCTTATTCCACTTCTTATTTAGTTATTTCATCAACCTTTTTCACGCTCACCGTAATAAGATATACTAGAACAATAGCCATGATCGTTAATGCAATAATAAGAAGCTGCTTAGGCGATATTATTGGCTTCTGCTCGAGGTCAGCTTTTTCATTTACCTTCTCTTGTCCAATTTCCCAGCGCTCTCCCGTTACTAAAGGTATTTCAGCTAACACGGAAGAAACGTCATAATTAGGAGATTTAAAATCCTGCCCGCCATAATAAACATTCAAATATTTTTCATTATTATGAAAAAATATTATCTCGTGAACAGAACCTTCTGCTTTAACAGAACTCACTTCAATTGGCGCGTTATCGTAATTAAATATACTAACGCGATATTGCACATGCCTATTTTCAGTAAACGGCAACTCAATCTTAAGCTTTTCATTATAAAAATTACCGGCACTTATGTTAAATAGCTCCGAAGAAACAAGCCTGATCCATTTTGCCTCAGAACCAGAATCATCAGCAGCTTCCACAAGAACTTTACGTTTAAAGTTCTTGCTTTTAACATTAAACAATATACGGGTTAAAGGTTCTCTCTTAGAAACTAAATAGATCTCGCTGGTTTTATCTTTTTCATTAATCTTTACCTCCCTTATCGCAAGAGGATATGGGATCATTTTCTTTTCACCATAAACTGGTTTTTCTTCCTGAGAAACAAAATCAAGACCGTTAATACGCAACACCCCCTCATAACGCGTAAATGCCGCGTACTCTTCTTGAACTTTGCCTTGCGTATATTTAGTAAATATTTGAGAAAACGAGGAAACAAGCGCTTGAGCCACATTATCAATGACAATCTTATAATACTTGAAAAATCTTTTATTGAACGATACTCTGGTATTTCTAAGGTCTATAAATCGTGAATAATCAAAAATCGGCTGATTCTCACAAAGAATATGCCATTGTTCTTTATTGTCACTTCCATATATTGACACTGTCTTTTCGAAATTATCATTTGACGTTTTAATCGTTAACTCAGAAGGCACAAATTTTATTTTCTTCTGCTCTTTGGCATCTCTCTCCACGATAATACTAAGGCTATTATCCGGCAGCTCTTCAAGACTTAAGATTTTCATCTTAAGGGGATCCTCTTTGATTATTATTTCCTTGCCTCTTAGCTTCCGTACTAGATAAGGAATTTCGTTATTTTTCGCATCGTAGATCCTAAGATTAGCAAACGCATTATCAGTATTAAGATACATCTGACTATCAAAAGTAACCGCACCCACTTCATTTTCTATATTTTTAGGCGCAGCTATCTCTTTATAGAACAAACATTCATTTGCCAATCCAACTACTGCTAAGAAAATAAAAATAATTAAGATATTAACTGTTTTTTTCATTTCTTCTCCTCTATAGCAAATTTCTTATTTGCATGAATATAAGCAAAAGATCCTCCTATTAACATTATGCCCAAAAGCATAAAAGCAATTACTCTATGCAAAGCCTCCATTTCCGCAAGATCAAAAAAGAATACTTTCCCCACAACCACAACAAACAATATAAGCCCGCTATAGCGCCAGGCTTTACTCGACTTAACAATCCCGATTATAAGGTAGGTAACAGCAAATAGAGCCCAGGCCACTGATATAGCACCTTCCTTAAAAGACCGTACATACCAATAGAAGGAGGTATAGGTTTCAAGAGAACCATTAACGAAGAGCAAAGCTGTGCTTATAACTGTAAAAGTTTTACGATAAACTATTAAATCGTGTTTATTAGAAACCAGTTGCATGATCCCAATTATATAAAGAAAGACTACGCCATAATCAAAAAAACGTATCAGCGTGGACACCGAACCTTTTTCGTAAATATACCCGTGAATATTGCTCACCCAGCCGGAATAATCACAAATAAATAATTTACTTATAATAACCACCATTAATAGAATTGCTGCTGATAAAAAAATGCTCCTTTTTGTAGAAAAATAATTATATAAAATATATGCCCCTAATATACAACATAACAACGTAAGCACTGGCATCTGTAATAGCAGGCAGTAGGCAGCCATCTGAAAAAACTCTAAATACAGAATAAAGAACATGAAGGCCACTCCACCCCAAAACATTACTTCACGCGAAACTGCTGACGATACGAATAACCTGCTGTTACTATTCTCTGCTACAGTAAAATCATCCAGCTGGTTAATTTTACGTTTATGTAAGAAGAAAGCGCTAAAAAAAGAAGTGATCACTACCCCAAAAGTCCAAATTCGATTAAAAAATATTGGCCAATATTCACGCATTGGCCTAGCCGCCCCATAATATCCTGCGAATTTGTTCGGCATATCTATAAATACTAGTCTGCCCACAACCAATAAATATAAAACATGGGAAAGATTAATCAGCAAATTACTATTTAATTTTAACCCTATCCACAGAAAGAAAAATGCCTGTAATGCCCAGCATATGGCAACCGTTTCTTTTTGCGTAATTAACGGCACCGCCCAAACAGTAAAGAATCCCGCGACACCAATCAAGCAAATTAACAAACTACGGTCATTGCTGCGATTCTTAAGAAAAACATAAATTTGCGCTACATAAAAAATAGCTACACCGATAGCCATAACTGCAGGCCAAGGACGGCCATAAGCATTTAAGATCAAAAAATATGCCGTTGAGGCATAAAAAACAGAATTAAAAA
The DNA here is from genome assembly GCA_022013205.1 of Candidatus Omnitrophota bacterium. GTDB lineage: Bacteria > Omnitrophota > Gorgyraeia > B26-G9 > B26-G9 > JAGLQQ01. The sequence continues at coordinate 8,403 of JAKLQT010000234.1, forward strand.
GCATATGGATTATTTCTAAATTTGACGATTGTTTACGCTTAACTAGATTATAATAATATACAATCATTCCATGCAGAACAAACAATAAAGTAAGACAGGTTATTGTTCCCGTAAAATCTCTTTTGATTTGATACCCGGGAAAACTCATAAATACTAAAATCCAGGTAAATATAAACCCAAGGTAGTTTAATAAACGCCAGTTACGTACATGGGCTATACTTAAAATGCCAACACTAAGTATCAACATATAAGCGTATAACCCTACTGGGCTCACGTTAGGAGTGCTTAATATTATCGGCGTACAATAACCGCCAATAATACCAAAAATAGCCACAAGTTGTGAATTAAACTTATAAGACATTATCCCCGCAACAATTGTAATTAAAGCCATAAAAGCAAAGGCTCCGATAAATGGAATCTTGTTATACAAGGG
>JAKLQT010000235.1 GCA_022013205.1 Candidatus Omnitrophota bacterium
AAAATTTGTAACTTTAGTGAAGAAAGAAGGAATCCCTATCTATGGCTAATTATAAAGATCGAATTGAAGCTGAATATGAAGCCATAGAAAAAACACTATCCGCTCTCCCTCAAAAACAACTATCTCAATTATCTGAGTTAGAACTCGCAGGAATAGCAACTTTGTTGAATAATTTTTATAACGGAATTGAAAATATATTAAAGCAAGTGTTTCAAAAACAATCACTCATCTTGCCCGAAGGCACTGCCTGGCATCAAAATCTTATAAATCATGCGATAAAAGAAAATATACTATCCGAAAATTTGGCCTTAGAAATTAAAAGATACTTGGGATTTCGGCATTTTGCCGCTCACGGCTACGCTTTTAATTTAAATCCTGAAAGGCTCGAAAAATTATAAAAATATGGTATAATATTTATATGGATAAAAAAGCATTTAAAATCACTTCTATTCGAGATAATGACTCTAAAGAATACTGGCTCAAAAAAACTTATATTGAGCGACTTGAAGCTTTAGAACAATTAAGGCAAATTATATTCGGTTATGATCAGACTACCTCAAGACTTCAAAGAACTCTTACAATTACTAAACTCAAAAAAGATTGAGTATTTAGTAATTGGAGGATACGCCGTAGCATTTCATGGGCATCACCGAGCTACAGGCGATCTTGACATCTGGATTGCTATTTCAAAAGAAAATGCTCATAAAACCGTTGCAGCTTTAAAAGAATTTGGCTTTGACACTCCTGACTTAAAAGACGAAATTTTCCTTGAAAAAGATAAAAACATACGAATGGGAAACGAACCTCTCCGCATTGAAATATTAACATCTATAGATGGTGTCGAATTTAGCGAATGCTATAAAAATAAAAATACTGTTACCATAGATGATGTGAAAATAAATTTTATATCAGTTCAAGATTTAAAGAAAAACAAAAAAGCTAGCGGAAGACTTCAAGATTTAGCTGATATAGAAAATATCCACGAATAATCTTATAACAAAATAATTCAGCTAACTGGTGGGCACGCGCATTGAGGTTCACCCCAGTAGCTGATTTTTATGTTATCCATAAAAACATATATTCAGGAAATACCAATCAAATATACGAAAATTGAATTAGATCAATTCATCATCATGCCCAATCATATTCATGTCGTCATAAATATTGTAGGGGCGATTCACGAATCGCCCGTTATTCACGAATCGTCCGAAATAAATGATTCAAAAAACAATATTGATTTAAACCGGGCAATTCGTCAGACGCGGGCAATTCGTGAATTGCCCCTACAAATTATACGTCGTAATATGTTATTGTCGAAAATGGTTGGATATATTAAAATGCGACCTGCGAAACAAATAATGGAATTAAATAAAAACGGATAACCTGTCACTACAGTTGACCGTAACCCGCGCCGAAAAAACCGGCACGGCTTCCGGCAACTGAGTTTTTCGTTAGCATGAAAAATTAAAGGAGAAAAAATGATTGATACTTATACTTTTACTCAATCTAAAGACATTATATCGGTTCAACCATCTGACAACATATTTAAAGAACTAGGTAATAATACTTATGATTTCAAAGATTTAATTTCCGAATTAATTGATAATTCTATTGCCGCAGGACCAAAGGACAAGCAAATTGATGTAAAAATTATAGTTTATGTAGACGAGCAAAATAACCCCACTGATTTTGTAATAACGGATAATGCTTCAGGTATTCCTCAAGATTTATTGGGTAAAGCAATTTCGCCAGCTGGTATCCAAACGAAAAATTCATTAAATGAGCATGGCCTTGGCATGAAACAGGCTGTTGCAGCTCTTGGTGAATTAAAATATCTAGCTACCAAAGTTGCTGGCGAAAAAAAAGCACGCATAATTACTGTATTTAAATTCGGAAGTCTTAAAACATATAACGCCGATTTCAATTGTGAATCTGGAACAGAAATTTGCGTCACTAACATTAAGTCAATTGTTTTAACAAATGCCACCGCTTATACCCGTAGCCTTGTACCTTATTTAGGAGCTCGCTATAGAAGACTTCTAAAACCTGAAAATAAAAAATTAAATCTGACCGTATCTATTGTCAAGAAACAGACGGATGACGTACTTTATACATGGTCGATTGCAGAAATAAAGCCTGTTTATTTTCACCCATCCACAAGAGAAAACCGACCAGTAATTTTAAAACACCTTCTGAAAGGACAACAATGGAAAGCAGAGTTAACTTTTGGTTACGCGCCAAAAGATAAAGCCGAATATGAAGAACTTGGCCTTGAACAACCCAATAAATTTCATCCATACAACGTTTCTTTATCACGGCAGGGTCTCGATGTGATCTTGCATGATAGAGCTATCTTATTTCATCAACTTTCCGAACTTGAAATAATTATGAGCAAGCATTCAGATTACAACTCAATCCGTGGTGAAATTAATCTGATAGTAGGGTTTTCAACCGCTATTACAAAAAATTCTATAATTTATGATTCAAATTTCAAAGAATGCATTGAAGAAATAACACAAATATTAAATGGCCAAAAGGAAGGGCCTAACAAAAATAAACAAAATTATTTAAAAACCAAAACTTATCCAGAAGAAATCCCTGAAAAGTTACTGCGTGATCGTTTAATTGAATGGTTAGTAAATAATCCTATGAGTAAGAAACAAAATGTTAATAAAGAGTTTGTAGTGTGGAAGGGATTGAAGGCTATATTGATATATTGGCTGATAAAGAAGCTTGGGAGATCAAAGTCGATCAAGCTAGTGCCCTAGATGTTTATCAATTATTTATGTACATGGACATAGGAAATTTTGATAAGGGATTCCTAGTTGCAAAATCATTCACAACAGGTGCAGAAGTTGCCTCAAGAAAGATTATGGAAAAACATAAAAAAGAAATTACACTAGCTAAGCGAGAAAAGTTTCCAATCAACCATCATTCAACCGACCGACCAAGAGCGAGATGAATATTATTAAAAATTAATGTGCTAACCAGTCACTACAGCTAACCGTTACCCGCGCCCCTTTGGGTCGCGCGCATCGGCAGCTGAGTTCCAATGTTGGCCGGGGATTAATAAAAAATGAAAATAAAGCATCCCCGACCAACACGGAGCTAAGCTTGCAGCATTGAGCAATTTGCTGGGCTTCATTTGAAGGGGTAACTCAATATTATGTCAAGGTTCGATACAAGAGAATCCGGGACGTTCATCAAAACATCAATTTAAACAAAACTGCTGGCTAAGCCCTTAAGAATCGAAGGAAATCAATCCCCTCCTTACCATACTTCTTGTTCCTTCCCGCAAAAACTAAGAAACTAAGGGGTCAGACTCAAAAACAGAAAGTAACTTTACCCTCCCTTCTCTGCTTTAACATCTCCGTCGACAAACAAAATAGCTTATAGCAATTCAGCTCATGGCTGTAAAAAATAAAAGAACTACAAACAGGTTGTTGAACGGAAAAATTTAAACTATAATATAGAAAATATCAATAAGTTCCGAAAATTTGCTTTTAACCAGGAAAACCCCTTTGTTTTTGGGCTTTTCCTACAGCTTCGTTAGATTAAAAAATAACTTATATTTTAAATAATGGAATAATATGGTATAATTTTTGTCATTGGAGATAATTATGCTGGACATGAAACCTTACGAAGAACAAATAAAGAAAATTTGCATAGAATTACAACTTAAAAAATTGGATTTGTTTGGCTCCGCTACAACTGAGAACTTTGGGCCAAACAGCGATCTTGATATAATAGTTGAATTCAAAAAGGATGTTGAACTCAACCGCTTTGACAACTATTTCCAGTTAAAAAAACAATTACAGAACATTTTTCACCGTCCAATTGATATAATAATTGACGGTTCAGTCAAAAATCCTTATCTAAAAGAAAATATTGATCAGACAAGGAAAAATATATATGCCTCATGATGTAAAAAAATATCTTTATGATATTCAGCAAGCCATTGAACAAATAGAAACATTTCTCAAAGATAAAACCTGCGAACACTTTACAAATGAATCCATCCTGCAATCTGCCGTGGAAAGACAATTTGAAATAATTGGAGAAGCCTTATATAGAATCAGAAAAATTGATGAAAGTTATTTATCTAAAATTGCTGATGCACAAAAGATAATTGGCTTTAGAAATGTAATTATTCATGGTTATGATATCGTCGATTCCAAGATAGTCTGGGATGCTGTAAAATTCAACCTACCAAAACTAAAAACTGAAATTAATAATTTAATAAAAATCTAACAAGGCAATCCAGGTAATTTTATTCCGCGGCAAATCCGCTCCATAAAATACCTGATTTATATGTTAAGCCTTACTTATATTAAGCTCTACTTTTTATCGATCAAGTTATTAATAAACGCGTTTGTCATTTTAAATTTGTTTTTCCGCAACGCGTCAATAAATCTGTTTGCGCGCTCAGCTATTTGTTCCTGCCTCAGATAATCATCCTCCGGATGTGTATCTGTCCCATCATAATAGACAAAGGGATTGATCTGTTCAATCTTCGGAATATAATCCTTATTATCGATTAAAAAACGTAAGCTCTCTTGAGCATCTTCTTCTGTTTCCTGGGGAAATCCAACAATAAGGCTCACCCCAAAAGCCAGTTTTGCTTTTTTTAATTTTTTAAAAAACCTCAACGCGTCCATACTTGTAAAGCCTTTTCGCATATTCTCAAGAGTATTATCACATCCGGACTCAAGGCCGATAAAAAGATTATAGCATCCGCTTTTCGCGATCTTTTCTAAGAGCCGGTCGGACATTTCAGGGCGGATACCCATTTGCGCTTCCCAGTTGATTTTGCCGAATTTTTTTATAATTTCATCACAAAGCCTCTCCAGCCTGGCAAGGTTCATGTTCAGCATCGAATCGTAAAAGATAAAAGATTGTATTTGATTTTCCCTGATATGGGACTCTATCTCCTTTACAATATTGTCTATGGATCTCGTTCTTACCTTTTTATATAGTAATCGTTCCGAGCAAAATCTGCAGGTTCTCAAGCATCCCCGGTTCAGCAGCAAAGCAACACTGTCTCTCCTGGGATACTGACGTAGATTTAAAAGCTTATAGCCTGCTATTGGATTATAAACGTTCAAAGTGTCTATTTCTTCAAAATACGCGATCTTTGCTTGTGCTTGTCCTTGTATAAAATCATAAAACGGTTTTTCGCCTTCCCCGACAACAAGCAGATCCGCGCGATTAAAAGGTTCGCTTTGAAATACCGTTTTATCTTTAAAATAATGTCTGGTGATTTCCGGCCCTCCTAAGGTAATCTTCATGTGCGGCTTTTTTTTCTTTATGATATGCGCCAAATCAAGGGTGGTTTTCAGGTTGCTTTTATAGCAGGAAAATCCGATGATATCAAACTGAGCGAGTTCAATTTCTGTTCGTTCAAGTGATTTTAAAAAATTTTCCCTTAAAATTCGCGGCATGTTTTCTTCAAGATGCGCGTTTGAACTAATCAGCCATTCTTTTTTTAATTTATCGTCTGCTAAATTAAAAAATTGATTGTTCAAATCATATAAGGATATGTTTTGTTCTTTGCTTATTAAAAAACCCCCCAGATTGATAAGGCTAAGCGGAGGAAGGTTTGGCCCAAAAGGCGGGGCAAGGACAAGGGCAATTCTATTTTTAGTGTTCATTTTTTTGCTTTACGTAAAATTTCACATGCCGCTTTCCACGCGGCATTTGGGTCTTCGCAGGCCTCAGAAGTTCCAAGCTGCCCGTTATAGGCCCAGACATATAAGGCGTCCGGATTTTCTCTTAAAAAGGCATTACCACTGTCTATTATCCTCTGTTCTTTGCCTTTCTTAACTCCCCAGCATTGAAGCCACTGATGATGTTTTTTATTATTTTTAGCGCAAAGTGAGGACATTTCCTTAATCAGCCCGGACATCTGCTCAACATCAATATCTTCATTAACCCAATAAATATCAGTTCCAAGATTATCCAGGGAATCTATCCGAGCAATGTCACCCCAGAGTATTTTATCCTGCGGCATAATACAGCACATTGTCCGCATTTGAGGATGTCTAATTTTTATATAATCCGATAAAAGGCAAACATACCGTACAACGCATTTTTTTCTAAAGAATTGTTCTTTTTCAGAATCTACCTCTAAGAGATTTCCCCCATGCATCGATTCATAAAGCTCCAGGCAGGAAGGACAATAACACGGGGTTATGGAAGGCTCGTCAATAAAATACCCATCAAATCCAGCCTCCGATATTCTATCAATCATCTCTTTTATATACGCGATACAATCAGGATTATTATAACAGCCGCCGGGATTATACGCTCCATCTTTAAGTACCTGATGAGCGCGCGGGTTTTCAAGCAAGAACTGGCTGGATTTTCCACCGCCGAAATAATTTAATGCTCCCCAAAAAATCGCCCAAGCGGTTAAGCCGTTATCCTTAGCTATTTTTGGAAAGAAATCCACCTTCCCCCTCATATATACAAAATCGTTTTCCTGCGCCGCCAGAAAAACATCATCGCAGCCAAGAGCTTTAATCTCTTTTAGGTCCATTTGCATATATTTAGGGTTATAATGCCCCAGATAAGACACGCCTGTTCTCATAGTATTAATATTATACCATAAATCAAATTTTATTAGTTTAAAGCTGTTTTGTAAATAGTTTAGACCTGCCCCCTCTTCTTTCCCGGTTTATTAAATAAGTTCAACCTTTAATTTTTTATCTAATGCCCCTGCAAGTTTAATCAATGTTTGGACAGAATAACTTTTGTTATGAATATCTTCTAACCGGGATATTGTTTGTTGAGTAGTGTGCAATCGTTCAGCTAATTCTAGCTGAGTTAATTTCTTCTTTTGTCTAATCTTGGCTACCTGAATGGCCAAAGAAGCAAAAACTTCTTCTTCATCAAAAACCTTGCGGAATTCAGGATTTTTTAAATCCTCTTTTAATCTACTTTTTAAAGTTCTCTCTTTTTTCATAATTACATCATCCTCCTTCGTGTCTTTGTAAATAATCCTGCATTATCCGTTCCGACCGGTCAATTTCTCCTGGCGGAATTTTATCGGTCTTTTTTAAAAAACCATGGGTAATAATTATTTTCTTGCCCAAAAAGAAATACAAAAATCGATAATAATCTGATCCAAACCGCATGCGAAGTTCACGGATTTTCCCCTTGACAATATCCGCAAACGGCCTGGGTAAATTCGGGCCTTCTTCTTCCAGCTTTACCATCCATTTTTCTATTTTTGCTCGCGCCTTCGGCTGCGTCTCATCCAGAAAATTATCCGTTGGACATTTTCCTTTTGAATCCTCATAAAAAATTACTTTGTACATTTATCTTCCCCTTAACTAAAATATACACTATTTTTAGTGTATTAGCAAGCTTTTTACACTATTTTTAGTGTATTATTTAGCCTCTTAATTTCCTTCAAGGAATTATGAGGTCATTATTCCCCCAAGCTCCTGTACTCCCCCGCGAGGACTCGAACCTCTCTCATAATCTCTTAATCAGTGTAATTATTGAACAAGACTATAATTGCATTAATTCAAATAATCTCTGATCCAGAGATTCATATAGCAACTGCCCGATAAAGGATAGAAACATCCAATATTCTATAATCAATAAGACATTTTATTAAGACTTGACATTGTAATACAAATAGGTTACAATTGTAATATAAAAAGGTTACGATTATGGACATAACAAAAATCTTTAAATCTAAAACGAGATCTGCCCTATTCAGGCTTTACTTCACGAATCCTGAAAAAAACCATTATCTGCGCGAACTGGAAAGAATGCTCAATATTCCTGTTTCAATGCTGCGCAAAGAATTACTCTCTTTAAAAAACTCTAATATTTTTAATTCTAATAAAAAAGGCAATCTTTCCTATTATTCAATCAATAAAGAATATCCTCTATATAATGAACTTAAAAATATTGTGTTTAAAACAATCGGCATCCAAGGTTCCTTATCTACTCTTCTATCTCCCATAAAAGGCATTAAAACAGCATTTATTTACGGCTCTTACGCGAAAAGCGAAGACAATGCTGCCAGCGATATTGATCTGTTTATTATAGGTAAAATTGCTGAAGTGAACCTTATCTCAAAAATCAACACCCTTGAAAAAAAATTAAAAAGAGAGATTAATTACAGCTATTATTCAATTGCAGATTTTGAGCAAAAGAAAAAAAATAAGGATTCATTTATTATGGATGTTTTAAAAAACAAAAAAATATTTTTAATAGGAGGAAACAATGACCTTTGAAAAATTTACAGAAGATTATTCCCAAAAAGGTCTTATTAAAAAACACCCCGCAGACTTTAGCGCAATTGAGAACCTTATTTCAAGAGGATATAAAGAAATTAAAATTGCCCAAGCCAATATACCTATAGATGAAGGAATTGCTTTTACTACCGCATATACAGCAATGCTGCATGCCGGGCGCGCGTTAATGTTTTCTAAGGGGTTTCGTCCGATTGATGGATATCAGCATAAGACTGTTGTGAATTTTGCCAGCATTATTTTAGGAACAGAATACGAAAAATTAGTTTTGCATTTTGATAAAATGCGCAGAAAAAGAAATTTGTTCACTTATGAAGCCAGTATTTCTATATCTGTCTCGGAAGTTAAGAGCGCTTTAAAATCTGCCTCAAATTTCGTAAAAATCACCAGAAATATTGTCGAGAAAAATAACCCTCAACACAGATTCAAGTTCAATCTTTAGCTTCCTTCATTGCTGTCCAAATTAGCTTGGACAAAGATAAATGCACGTAATCGTCGTTATTTGAAGTCTTGTTTGTCGTCGGACATAAACCCATAAAATGATTTTACTGGGCTAAAAATGCTTATGCTGTCCAAATTACAGTTTCAAGTCTAAAATAGGGCTCAAACTGACACAACTCATTGATTACAAATGAGATTTAAGATTTCCCACTATGCTAATTTGGACACGTATGAGCTTCCTTAAACTATCATTAAGAGGGCAGGGGCAAGAGGGCAGGATTTGGGTGAGGACAAAAGCTGTAAAGCAATAAGGCAAAGATAGAGAGCAGCGTGATTTATTCATTGAACGGTTTGGGTAATGATGCCCCCTAATTCCCAGCATCTTCAGGACATCAGCTTTTTTACAATCACTTTACAACTTTATAACTCAATCATATCGCCTTCTGGAGCAGGTCCGCGTTTACTTTATTAAGCGATAACGTATTAGGCGGCCTTAAAGAGGTTTCTATCAGCTCTTCCAGCTCAAATACTTCCGCGGCAATCTCTTTGATTGTTTTTTCTAATAAAGGTGAAGGTTTATTACCTTTTGTCTTAAATCCCAGCACAGTCATATCAAAATCTCCAAAAAGCGCGTCCGCTTTTTTAAAAATATCACTTATCTCCTGGCGGCCATCCGGGGCAATATATTTTAACTCCGGAACAATCTGCTCGAAAAATATATTCCATACTCTGTTATCCTCATTAAATTTTAGAACAAATCTTATCCTTTTAACCCCATCGGAAGAATATATATAGCTGTTCTCAATAACAAATGCCTCTATTTCATCAACCACCCCGCCAAGCCTGTCTACAGCTTTTTTAATCTGTTCCTGATTTTCTATCTCATTATCCGGCAATACCGGCTCTTCCGCTGTGATAATATTGAATAATTTTGCCGCTTCAATCCTGCCGGATACCTTTATCTTTTCATATATCCGCTTCCATCTTTCTGCCTGCTTGGCAGAGTTTTTAAGAAAATGGTCAATACACGCTTCTTTTTTCTTAAAAGCTTCCATCTCTTTTTCTATTTTTTCTTTTACCGGCATTACTATTCCCGCGGCATCATAAGAAACCTCAGCCTTTTTCGCTGTCTCTTGAAATCCCTCCAATAACTCAAGCCCCTGCTCATTGGCTATTTTCTCAAAAGCGTTAACCACTGTTCTCGCTAATATTTCTTTATTATAGATTAACCCTTTACTTATCAACCCCTTCAAATAAGTGAATAACTGCCTGCTGTGCGATTTATTAAATTCCTCGGCAAGCGCGGTTAAGACAAGTGAAAACTTTTTAACATCCTGTTTTTTTATCTTTGCGGCAGGGCCGTTAGACTTTTTCTTTTTTGCTCTTTTTTCATAAAAGCGTTCTAAAGCCGTATCCACCGCGCGCGTTAACTGCTCATCAAGCGTTAATTGCCGCGCTTTCGCCGGTTTTAAAACCAACGGGTTTTCTTTCTTGCTCTTTTTAGGTTGCGAGAATAACCCTGATTTTATTAATAACCTTTCTATCTTTTTATTTTTCTCAGCCAAAGACTGAAGCATCTCTTTTAGATACTCATTATCCATGGCCTTAAAATCTTTAAACGCGATAAGCAGCGGCAGCCGTATAATTTGATTTGTTAAAAATCTTTCCACCATATCAGCGGTATTTTCTTTATCCGCCGCGTAACTGTTACATATTATATCCTGCACTGTATTTGTGGTTCTCACGATATTGCTGAATTTTTTGCACAATAAGGACATATCCTGCTCTGCTTTAGAAAACATTCCCATGTGAAGCCTCATCTCAAAAAGCAGCAGCAGTAAGTCTGAAAAATTCGGGTTACTTTCGAAATTTTTCTTTGCCCTATCAAATAAAGAAACTACTTGGCGCGAGATAGAAGAGTCTTTTATTAACGCGTTAAGCACTCTTTCATAAGCCGCGTCATCCTCAGTCTCTACTATGGCTTTTAAATCCTGCTTAAACTTACCCGCAGTAAAATCATGGGTAAACCGCTCAAAATATTCAGCCGGAAAAAGCTCATTTATATCTACTTTTTCGCCGCTTTTTATAATCCTGATAACCAGCCTCATATATGCCTGCAATAGCTGAAAAGCAACTTTTCCGGCAAGATATTGAACCTGCGGATTTGCCTGCTCAATATCATCCATTAACAAGCTCAAAAAAGGGTCTATATTATTCAGTGAATCCTTTAACTGCCCTGTTGAAGCTTCAAGCTTATTATCTATAGAAACAATTTGAGCATAACAGGAAATCATCGTCGCCAGGAATTGTTTTCTTCCCCATTCAAATTGTTCTTCTTTTAGCGGAGGGGGCAGTTTTAGGCATTTTTCAAGTACTGATATTGTACGCGTAAAAATCCGCCTAGCCTTTTTAAGTTCCCGCTGTTTTTCCCCGCCTTCTTTCCTAAATGCCTCATTTTTTACCGTTGTCGCCCAGTCAAGCAGGGAACCATAATAAAAAGAATATACTCCCCATTCGGTTTCCGCTATTTGCTCCTTCGGCAGGGTATTTATTATTGCCAGCGCTTTTTTTGTGTAAACAGCCGCTTTTTCATAATTTTTTAACTTTCTAAAAATAAAAACAAGGTCATAGTAATTATCAAAATTCGCGAAAACACAAGGAAGATTCACCGCCTTTTCCAAATCCCGGCCTGAACGCTGAGCATCGCCCAGCCGGGCGTAATTATATGCCCTTAAAACCAGAAAATAATATAACAGCCTTTTCCCCTCTAAAGGCAAAGCGGTTTCTACTTCATCGGCATCCACTTCCTCCATAATCCGCTCTATCTTCTGCGCGTCATTTTTTTTCATATTAGGATTCGATATCCGCCTGGCTTCTTTAAATTTACCGATCATCTCGGCAATAAGCTTATTGCTGTGCCAGGGCTCATTTTTATCAAACAGCGCTGATATTTCCTCATCGCCGGGCGGTTTTAACAAAGCCTTTAAATTAATATACGAGATACGAAAAGCTTCCGCGCCCATCTGAAGAGAAGGAGAAAGGTTCTCACAATCAATAACATTTTTTCTAACTGCCGCGCCAAAAGACACCCCCGGCAATAACAGTACCCATATTATCACTATGCTTAT
>JAKLQT010000236.1 GCA_022013205.1 Candidatus Omnitrophota bacterium
TGCAAAATGAGCCAACTGGAAAACCTGTTGCCGGACAACTGGCAGCAATTACGTGCCAAAGTTAAATAAAAGTCACCTGTATTCTAAGGACGCTTACTTGAAGTCAGCCATCATATTTTTACTAAAGATGACGTAGAGGAAATCCTGAATTTACAGCCTAAAGGTTCGAAAGCGAAGAGACGGTGCCGGAGTTGATATTGATTCTATAATAATGAGAGTAAACGGACAGATTGTTATCCCAGCTATACAATTGGCTGTTGGCTAGGCAGGAGCCTCGGCAGATCGGAATTTATGTCGGGAGTATTGTGCGAAAACTGACTATTTTATAAGGGGATGAAAGTATTGGAGGATATTTTTTTATCAAACTGTTCAAAGGTAATAAAGGATATAACACAAGAATCGTGCTTTAGGCTATCTGTTATTGTCTCATTGATAACATACGCATGTTTAATGTTTTTATACCTTAGTAAAAATCTTTTAAGCCCCTTAGGGATTTTTGGTTTTGCAAGTTTACTTTTAACTTCAATAGGCACGGGCTTGCGATTTTTAAGCAAAATAAAGTCAACCTCGTCTCCATCTTTTGTGCGCCAAAATTTTATTTCCATATTAGGTTCAATGATTGTTTGCAATTTCAGAAAAACAAAACTTTCAAAAATTACCCCTTTGTCAGGGCGATCTGATGCTCGTGAGAAATCCTTTAAAATAGCGTTTCTTATGCCGAGATCAAATAAGTAGGTTTTGCATGATTTTTTAAGTTCATTGCCAAGATTTTTTGAGAAGCTATAAATGCGAAAATTAACATAAGTTTCTTCAAGAATATCCAGGTATCTGTTTACGGCTTTTGAACTTAATCTTATTTGGTTAGATAATGAGTTTACAGAAATTGCCGCTCCTTGATTTTCCGCTAAAAGATAAAGAAGATGATTGAATGCTCTGATGTTTTCTTCCTTAATCAAGGATTTTATGTCCTTTAGGATATAACTGCTTAAAAGCTCAGAAAGGATTTGTTGTTTTCTTTTATCTGAGAGAGTTTTGGTTAACCCCGGCATGCCCCCGTATTGCAGGTACTTGCGCAAAGAATATTTTTTTTTAGGGGAGACAATTTCAGATAATTGCAAAGGGTAGAGCCTAAATAAAAACCTTCTTCCAGCTAAACTTTCCTTAAGATGTTTATGTATTTCTAAAGATGAAGACCCAGAGCAGAATATCTTTATAGGTATATTGTCATCATAAATGGCCTTGAAAATCTTAGACGCGTTTTTGATATATTGAAATTCGTCAATAAATACTGTCTGTCCGGATGCTCGAATTTTATTGATAATTTCTTGCGGGTTCTGGTTGAATTCTGCAAGAACCTGGGGCTGTTCCAGGTCAAAAAAATGCGTTGTACGCCCTGATTGCTCAATTATTTTTTGCAATTGCCTTAAAAGAGTTGTTTTGCCAACCTGTCTTGCTCCCAGAATGATATTAATTTCCGGCTGGTTAATTTCTTTTTTTAGCTTTTCCATCAAATGGCGATTAATCATGACATTTACTAATTTAACCCATTAGGTCAAAAAAGTCAAGATTTTTCCGGTAAGATAGTGAGAAGATAGTGAGAAACAGATTGGCTTATAGCTCAGAGATAGGAGGATAGTGAGGGACAACGTAGCTTAAAGATTAAAAGTTTTCATGTGCTCTTGACAAAGGTTAGCAAATATGCTAACCTTTTATTGTGAAGAAGGATTACATTACTCGAGTCAAAGGAGGTATTTATTATGAGAAAAGCTAAAACTTATATGGACAGGTTAATGGAAGATAAAGAATTCCGCAAAGGGTTTGATAAGGAATACCAAAACCTTTGTATCGGAGAACAGATTGCCAGGGTTCAAGCTAAGGCTGTGAATGAAGGAATTCCCTATCAGACTTTAATTACAAGTGTAGCCCCTTCTTAAATATTCCGGTTTTTTGCTGTAGTTATGCGATAACTCGAGATATTGAACTCAAGAATAACGCTGTGATAAATAGTCAAAGATTGTTATAAGTTAGCAATAGAATTAGCCGAAATGATATATGATTCAACTTCTAATTTTTCCACGGAAGAAAAATAGAGCCATTAAATCCACAGATTACGCAGATTACACTGATTTTAAAAAGGTAAAAGTAGAAAGAAACGAAATTAGTTACGAGTTATGAGTTATGAGTTATGAGTTATGAGTGACGAGTGAAAAGCTGAAAAAACTTAATTAACCGCCCCCGCCACAAAGGCTTGGCGAGGCAGGCGCTTCGCTCGATAAACATAGATTAACGCTGATTGAATGCCGAGATTAACACAGATTTAAAAATTAGATAAACACTGATGGCTACAAAAGCTACAGGCCACAGGCTGCAGGACGAACGACGAAAGTAGTGAAAAGCTACAGGCAAAGCTCATAGATTTGTAAGCTCAGCAGAATCCTCCTTCGCTACCTGCTTTTTTCTAATTCAGATCAAAATGTAAGCGGTGACGAAAATTAAGAGTTGACAAAATTGGCGGGATGAAGTATATTTATATTACGGATAATCTAATATTCAATGTTAAATATGCAGGGTTAATATGCGGATTAAATCACGTTCTATAGAGAAAACAATCTTGAGAGCGATTAAAACCTTTCCCGCGGTTGTCTTGACAGGTCCCCGGCAATCCGGTAAAACTACGGTTTTAAAAAAGCTTTTTGCGAAGACGCATACCTTTATCAGTTTGGAAGATCCTGACATAAGAATACGCGCTAAAAACGACCCGAGAATCTTTCTGAAGCAATACCCGCCGCCTGTAGTTATTGATGAGATACAATATGTTCCGGAATTACTATTGTACATAAAAAGCAGAATAGATCATGACCGAAAGCCGGGACAATGGTTAATTACCGGCTCGCAGAATTTTGCATTGATGCATAATGTGACAGAGTCATTGGCCGGCAGAGCGGCTATTCTTTCTTTGTTGCCGTTTTCTTTAGCTGAA
>JAKLQT010000027.1 GCA_022013205.1 Candidatus Omnitrophota bacterium
AACAAAGAGGTTTGCTGGTAAGTTTTTGTTATGGTAGTTCTTTGCTTTGGTGGTGCTGTATGTGTGCCTTTGATGGTTTTCAGATATGTGTTTTTGGCAATGTCCAGCAGGTTCCATGCCGCAGCGCAAATGATAATTATAGTAATGATTGAAAGTGCTGAATAAAGCGACATCTTACCGCTGATATTTGTCGTAGACTTTTTAGGCTGCCCCTTAAAGTAAAGCATTCTATATTTCCTTTAATGCTTCTTTTTGGATGTCATCAGTTTCCCCCAGGCCCGCGGGAAATCCGATAACCGTGTTATTAATAGACGGCCGGAATTGTTTGATGAGTATATAGCGGTTTGATGGTTTTAATTTAGCTAAGATTACCAGGATTTTGCGTGTGTTTTTGCGCGTAATGCTTTCCCATAATATCTGCTTTTTATCATCACTTAGGTATTCCAGCTGTTTTACGGCCAGCCACCGGCCCTGATATAATACTTTTTCGCGAACTTTCTTCATGAGCGCTTATTATCGTTTATTATTACGGATACGGCGGGTAAATTTCAGCAGTTTGTTGACACCCAGCGTCATGCATGCGCGCCTTTTAAAGCCGTTTTTTTTGCACAATTCATTTGCGGCCTGCATCTTATCTGTTGAACAGAAATTTATTACACTGTAATTATTATTTTCGCAGAACTCTATTGCCTTGACAATTAGCTTTTTCCCAAGGCCGATACCGCGGAATTCAGGTGCAACAAAAACGCGCCGCAGTAATGCGCTGTTTTTGTCGTCTTCTTTTATGGCAATGGTGCCGACTACGCTGCTGCCTGTTACAGCTACCAGGAAAAGGTCTCTTTTGCCGCCATAAACATCATTTATGTTATTGATGTCAAAGTCAGAATAAGCATCTTTGGATATTGAAAATTCATTTTTTAATATTGAATTTATTAATTTAATAACCTGCGGTTTGTCAGCATCTCTAAAACTTCGGACCTTTATATCAAAATTTGAATTTAGTTTCATGCGGGTGCCATCCTTTTTTTTATGACTTTTTTGATTAGGTTATAAGGTATATTTTCCGTAACAAAAACATGTCCGATCCTTGATGGCAAGACCATGCGAATGTGTCCATTAATAAATTTCTTATCCCTCAAGAAGGCGCCAAGAACCGCTTTAATATCAACTTTTTTAGCTTCCTGAGGCAGATTGAGAATCTTCATTATCTTAATTATGCGCTTCAGCTCATCAGCAGGCAAAATGCCCATTGCATGAGCAATTTCAGCCGAACATACCATTCCGATACTTATCGCTTCTCCGTGATCCAAATTGCTGTATCCGGCGGCAGTTTCAAGTGAGTGTCCTATGGTGTGGCCGAAGTTAAGTATCGTGCGCAGCCCGGTAGTCTCTCTTTCGTCATTTTCTACGATCTTTGCTTTTATGAGGCTTGAGGCATTGATGATATAGCCTAAACTGGAATTATCTAAATCCAGTATTTTTTTGTAGTTTTTTTCAATATATCCAAAGAGTTTCGTGTCAACAATAATACCGTATTTGACTACCTCAGCCAGTCCGCAGCGGATTTGCCTTGACGGAAGGCTTTTGATTAAATTAATGTTTGAATAGACAAGTTTTGGCTGGTAGAATGCGCCGATCAGGTTTTTACCGGAGGGCAGATCAAGCGCGGTTTTACCTCCGATAGCCGAGTCAACCTGGGCGAGCAGGGTCGTTGGAATCTGTATGTAAGGAATCCCTCTTTTGTAAGTAGCAGCTATAAAACCGGTCAAGTCCCCTACCACTCCCCCTCCCAGGGCAATTAGAAAAAGGCGTTTTTTTGTGTCCATAGCGGAGATTTTACTTATTATTTTTACATATTCTGATATAGATTTGCTTTTCTCTGAATCGGGCACATTAAAGATGTGCGCGGAAATATTGAGCGTATTTAGAGCATTCTGCAGTTCCCGGGCATAAAGCCTGCGTACGCGTGTGTTGGTGATAATAACCGCGTCAGTGCCTAACCTCAATTGAACTAATTTTTTGGCCAGTGCCTCAAAATTATCATCAGCAATGATTATAGGATAACTGCGATTATTAAGGCTCACCTTTATTTGATGCATTAAAAAACTCTCCTTAGCATTGAAAGCAATATAATTAATATGATCATACCGTGCATAGGAGTAATGCGCGCGTATAAAACAGCTAGTTTTCCGGGTAAGAGCCCCAGTAATATACGCGAACCGTCTAAAGGAGGTATGGGTATCAGATTAAAGGTGCCAAGCACCAGGTTAATGAACATTACTGTTGCCAGAAATCCAGATATTCCTGAATGACCGATAAACCCGCTTAGTAATATCAGGAAAGTTAAAGCCGCTACAATGAAATTTGCCAAAGGCCCGGCAAGGCCGACCCAGATCATGTCTTTTCTCGGATTGGCTAGATTATGAAAATTAACCGGAATCGGCTTAGCGTAACCAAAAACAACCGGAGATCTTGTAAGGAGCAGCATCAGGGGTAAGATAATGGTTCCGAAAGGATCAATGTGCGCCAAAGGATTGAAGGTTAGCCGGCCCATAAATTTGGCCGTATTATCCCCCAGCTTGTGGGCAACAAATCCGTGAGCGTATTCATGTACAACTAAAGCGACGAATAAAGCCGGAAGATTTATAATAAAGCTTAATGCCAAAGGATTTAAGGAATACATATTATGTTTATCTATTAGTTCAGGTTTTTTATAAAGTCAACTTCAATGACCGGAATTTTAGATTTTTCGCTGCTTTTGATCTGTCCCCAGATTTGTACCTGATGGTATGTGTGATCGTTTAAATTAACTGTCTCACTTTTTAGAAAATAATGCGTTCTCCCGTCCTTCACTAGCCGGTGCGTGCCGGGCCGGTTAAAAAATTTTCCGGCCTCAGTAATTTTACCCTGCGCGTCAGGTTTGCTGTCTGGCTGCATGAGGATTGCTTTTTTACTCTTTTCTGTCCCCGGCTCATTATTAGTCTGCCCTTGCGGCCTTTGAATTTGCGTATTAATTTTTGATAAGCGTTCAATGTGTAAACGCGTTTTTTCATTTGCCGGGCTTTGCGCGTAATCACGTAAGATTAATTTATATTTTTGAATTATCGGCGAAATATCTCTTTTGTCTATGGCAGCTGTTTTGTTTTCCTTTTCAAAAATTTCAGCCTCTATCAGAAGCTTAAAACCCTCTCTTTTTTCAGCTTCATTATCAATATAGATTTTCGCGGGCCCGGATTTCTTTACAAAATCCCTATGCACCCAGGCGAAACAATTCTCGTATGGATATATCTGAAACCAGTCTCTACCTTTTAGAATAATTTCCACGCGGTCATCCGGGTTAAGCTGGCCGATAATATTAAAGTTTGTCCCCTCCCCTGCCCGTACATTTACCCGTTCACCGCTAATAACACCGTATACGCTGTTTTCAACCACAAGGAAGTCTTTGTGGACAAAAGCTTTAGAATTTCGGGGCAATTTTATTTTAAGCCACTGCTCATTTTGAGGATCAACTACCAGAACAGCGTCGCCTTGATCCATTTTTCTGAGTTTTTCAAAATTTACCCCAGGCCCGCTTCGCACACTTACAGAATCCCCAGTGATAATCCCGCTATAAGGAACTGAGGCTTTCTCTTGCGCAAAACACCAATCCCCTCTATAGTTTGAAAAGCAGAAAAAAATTAAACATATAATCAGTACGTTTATAGTTTTTTTCATTTTTTGGTATGGTTTATTTGGAAGCAGTTTTTGAAGGAGCTACTTCGCCAGCCTTTCCTGCATCTGCTTTTGCTTCAGTTGATTTTACCTTTTTGAGCTTCATTTTTATTACTTTTACTTTTGGTAAACCAAAACTGGAAGTATCTTCTTTCCATTTGCTTTCTTTCTTGAGCTTTTCGATTCGTTCGTATCTCTTAAGCACGCTCCGCTGCTTTTTCCCTTTAGCCGCGGTTAAACTTGGATGAATGGACATTCTAATTTGTCTCCTTTCTAAATCATGTTTTTTTTAACAAACGTACAAAGCAATCTTTATAGTGTTTTTTTAGCCGCGGAAGCTTTTCAATCGCGGATGTCCTAGACTCATACATGCCGGAGTATACAACATAATATTCCCCCGATTTCTGAACATAGCTGCTATATCCTTGAGCCCTTAGTTTTTCAGCCTCTTTATCAGCATTCGAATTACTGCTGTAAGTAACAAGCTGTATTATGTATCCTTTTCGGGCTGTTTCTATGACCGGATTCATTTCTGTTTCCGGAGCTTTGTTATTAATTATTTCTTCCGGCCTTTTGCGAAGCGCAGGAACAGGTTTTATTTGTTTGGAGGGTTCAACAGCCAGCAGTTTTATCTGTTTTTTTTCAATAATGTTTTCATTTTCTGCTTTTGCCTGAGATTTTCCCTTTTCTACGCCTAGTACAAAAGAACTCAAATTAACCATTAAAAGAGCAATAATAATAACTATTAAAGTATCGCAAGATATCGAAAATGGCGATTCAAAATGTTCTTGAAAAAAGCTTTTTTGTAAACCATTTTGCTTTTTTTTGACTGTACAAAAAAGCTCAGGTTGCACCTCCCTGTTTTTGTAACTCATTAAGATACCTCCTGTATCAATAATTTGATCAATCTTGATATGTTATTATTATAACAGAGTCAAGCCGGAATTCAATATTTTAATTTATAATTTTTTCCAGATCCACGCGTCATTTTTGCTTTTGAAAATTTTACTTTTTGACCGTTTTATAACTCTTATAAAAGCATCGACAATGATTGGGTCAAATTGTTCACCGCTGAATTTCACGGTTTCAGAAACAGCCTGTGAGATGGACATTTTTCTTCTGTAAGGACGTTTAGAGAGCATAGCCTCAAAGGCATCGGCAACAGCCAGAATTCTGGCTCCAAGCGGGATATCCTCACCGCGCAGCCCGCTGGGGTAGCCGTGTCCATCGTAACGCTCATGATGGTGAATGATGATTGGCAAAACAGCTTTTAATCTTCCCCCAATCGGTTTGATAAGCTGTGCGCCTCTGATGTGCTTTTCTTTTATTATTTTGTAGTCTTTTTCGGTAAGTTTTGTGGATTTTTTAAGAATTTTTTCCGGTAATCCCATCTGGCTGACATTATGCAGAATTGCCGCGTAGTAAAGCATGCGCATCTGATCGGAGCGTAATTTTAACTCCATACCTATGGACATCGTCAGGTTAATGAATAAATTGGAGCGCCCGTAATTATCAGCAACGCCTGAGCTTAAAATAGAAGCCAGCGCCTTAATGCTGTTTAGAGTAAGTTTTTCCTGCTCGTCGTAAAGCTGAGCATTTTTTATCGCGATAACAGCTTGTTCAGATAAAGTAGTAAGAATTTCTTTATCAAAGGAGCTGAAAGGTTTTCCATCTAATTTCTGTGACATGCTGATAGCACCAATAATGTGCTCTTCAGCAACAAGCGGAATGCACAAGAATTTAGGTTTGATCAGAGCATTGCCTGTTTTGATAACTTTACCGGCTAAGCCTTCTCCAATCATCAAAGTCGGCTGTTTAGCACTTTTATTTTCAATGTCTACAATAGCATGCGGAATAATATGCCGCTTATATTTGTCTACAAGCATTATGCAGCAGCGCTGAGCGCGTAAAACCTGCAAACTCAAGCGTGCTATTCGAGGCAATAATTCATTAAGTTCCAGAGTTGAACTGATAATCCTGCCCACGGTATGTACGGTTGACAAGGCAATTGTTTTCGGCCTAATCGTTTCGTAAAGCCTTGAAATTTCCATTTCCTTTTGAACGTTTTCAATCGTACTACAGGTAAAGGCATTAAGAAGTTTTAACAGAACTTCTGTAATTTTTTCTTTTACATTACACAGGCCGACAAATCCGTATGTTTGCTCTGTCTGTGAGATCGGAATACAGTAAAATAGCCCTTTGTCCTTAGCGGTTATACTTTGTACGCGCCGTGTTTTTCGCGCTTTTATTAAAAGTGGATTTATGGCGGCAATATTCTCTTTGGAAGGTTCAATAGTCGAATAAATTTTTTTATTTTTCCCAGGGAAATTATTTAGATCCGGTATTATCATCCAGGAGCAGCTGCCGATTATCTGCGCGAAAGACGCCACCTCCTCTTTCCATGCCGGATGATTGATTAGCTTCTGGAATAATTCTTCCTGGTATGAGCTTTTCATCTGGTACTGACCCCGAATTTCATGCTTCCTGGTTTTTTATTACGTTATAAACCAACTTTTTATCTTCATCGTTATTCCACCAGGAAAAACTGATACCTAAATCGAAGTCGCTGCTCTGAGGGCTGCTTCGTTGTATCCATGCGATTCTGCCGAAGGCGCGGATACTCTTATGCTCAGGACTGATCTTTATATCAAGGCCTATTGGGCCATTAACAGGGAGTTCGTTTTTTGTCTTTAAAGCTAATCCTCCGAGGCTGATGTTAGCTGCCGCCTCAAGTATCTTTTCGTGATAAGTTGAATAAGTGCGGGGATCAAGCAGCTTAAAACTCACTTTTAATCCTGGGACATTTGATCTTGAGAATTTCCTTTTCTCTTCAAACATTGCTTTAGTATCCATACTCTTCCCCCTCAACGTTTAAAAGTTTTTTATAGTTTTTAAAAACGTTATTTTATTTAACTAACTATATTATAAAAAGATAGTTATAATTTGTCAAGTACAAATTTCTGTTTCTGGTAGCTCGAATATAATTATTAGGTTATTTCCTTCTTTATTATCTTTATCAAGGAATCGATACTTATCAGTTCCTGAGTTCCTTTGTCCATGTACTTGAGCATAATACTGTTTTTGTTTAATTCATCGTCTCCTAATATAAGTACATGAGAGGAGTTTAGTTTATTGGCTTGGCGCATTTGAGCCTTTAATGATTTTAGTTCAAAGTCAATGTGGACCGAAATCGAATTTCTTCTTAAGTTATGCGCGATTTCAAAAATCTTCTTGTAAGCATTCTCCCCTAAGCCAATGGCGTAAATGCTTTGCTTTTTTTCGCGATTTAGCGTGAATGTTTCCGCTTTTTCCGCCAAAAGTAATCGTTCGATCCCGCAGGCAAAACCTACTGCGCCGGTTGCCGGCCCGCCTAATTGTTCAACAAGATTATCATATCTGCCGCCTGCCAAAATTGTGTTTTGAGCTCCAAGTTTGTCATGCGTGATTTCAAAAACTGTTTTTGTGTAATAATCCAGCCCACGCACAAGATAAGGATCAAAAGTATAATCGACACCAAGTGATTCTAAGGCATTCTGGAAAATGGTGAAATCTCTCAGAGAGTCCCGGCTTAGACAATCGATTATCTTCGGGGCACTTTTGAGAATTTTCCCGCACTCCTTGTTCTTGCAATCGAGTATTCTCAAAACATTACGCTCATACCTGTTTTTGCAGTAATCGCACAAGCAGCTTTTCCGGTCCCTGAGAAAAAATTTAAGTTTTTTAGAAAAATTTTGTTTATCCTCACAGCTGCCGACTGTATTTACTGAAATGTTGAAGTTCTTTATTCCGATTTCATTTAAATATTCAAAAGCCAAACTTAGTGTTTCGGCATCAAGAAACGGGTTGTAGCTTCCCAGTGCCTCTACCCCTATTTGGTAGAACTGCCGATTCCTTCCTGCCTGTGGTTTTTCACCCCGGAACATCGGGCCGCTGTAAAAGAATTTGGTTAAGCCGGCCTGGTTATAATTATGCTCAAGATAAGCTCTTACAATGGAAGCGGTTGCTTCAGGACGCAGCGCTATTGACCGGTTTCCCCTGTCAACGAATGTATACATCTCTTTTTCGACAATGTCAGTCTGCTGTCCGATACTTCTGGTAAACAAAACGCTTTCCTCAATGATCGGGACAATGATCTGCTTATATCCGTATCTCGAGAAAATTTTAGCTGCCTTTTCATGGATAAAATTCCATTGGGCGATATCATCAGGCAGTATGTCCTGGACTCCTTTTAGTGCTTTAATTTTCATAATGATCCATTTTTTTACTGTATAGGAAAGTATAAAAATACTTTCCTCACTCCGCCTGATTTGCTTCGCGAATCAAAGCGGCTGGGGCTGCGAAAATCGCCTATAACCGGCGATAAAGGTCATTGTCGAAGGCGATTTTCTTGAAATACAAAACCCCAATCTCAATGAATTGGGGTTTTGTATAAATTTTAATTGAATCTTTTATGAACCCAACTATTTTACTAGTTTTTTCATTTCTAAACCAGGCTTAAAAACCACAACTCTTTTTGGAGGTACAGGAACTATTTCTCCAGTGCGTGGATTGCGTCCAGTTCTACCGCGTCTGGATTTTACTTTGAAAATTCCAAAATTGCGCAGTTCTACTGTTTGTCCGTTTACCAGGCTATCAATGATACAGTCAAGCGCCTTTTGCACAACTTTCTTAATATCCTGCTGTTTCATTTTTGTTTCAGAGGCTATTTTAAGAACAATATCTTTTTTTGTCATCCCAGGCTATCCTCCTTTCTGCTGCTGTTTCAATTTTATCACGCTGTAAATGCTAAATTATGAAAAGAAATTTTTAGCAAAAAAGTAAACTATTGAAATCAACATCATGATTAAGAACAATGCGAAGAACGGATTTGTCAATATCCGCTTGCTTGTTTGAGCAAAAACATTAATCTTAGCAAGATCATTTTTTCTATTTTCCAGTGAACCTAAAATTTTGTTAAGCGTGATATAAGAATTATGCCAGTCATTTTCAAGCTTTTCCATTTGCAGCGGAGATAGTGTACTAATATTTTTCAAACTCATAACTTGCGAAATTACATCAAAAGTTCTGTCCTCTGCCGTCGGCTTAATCCCTAAGGAATCCATCAGCGCTTGATACTTTCTAGCTAAACTGCTTTTTATTTCAAGAAAATTTCTTTCTTCATCTTCAGTGAAATTTTGCTGCTCGCTAGCGCGTTTATAGAGTTCATAAAAAGACTTCCACAAATCAACAAATTCTATTAACTGCTTTATTCTTGCTTCTAAATTCTTGTCAATCATTTCCCTATCCTTCTTGTTAACAACAACTACCGATAAATAATATCATAATGTACATTTTCTGTCAAGTTAAAATTTGTGCCAGTTCCGAGCAATAATCAATCGCGGTTTCCTTGGTAATCATCCCGCTGTTGTAAAGCCTTTTCAAACTTTCCGCCATTGTATGCATTTGGTAGCGTGCTCCGGTCTGAATAATCGAGGGAATCTGCATGGTCTGGCCTTCCCGGATCAGGTTGCGCACAGCGTCGGTCATGATCATCACCTCTGTGGCAACAACGCGGTTTTCCCTATCTTTTTTAGGTATAAGTAATTGCGTTATTATTCCGTTTAAGCAGTTTGCGAGCTGCACGCAGGCCTGATGCCTCTGCTGCGGAGGAAAAATGCTGATCAGGCGGTCGATTGCCTGTATTGTATCAGGGGCGTGCAGGGATGTTAGAACCAGGTGCCCTGTCTCAGCAGCTGTAATCACGGTCCGTACTGTTTCAGTATCAAGCAGCTCACCTACCAGGATTACGTCAGGGTCTTGTCTGAGCGTGCGTTTTAGAGCTACGGAAAAAGACAGCGTATCTGTACCGATTTCACGCTGCTTTATGATTGAATTTAAATTGGTATGAATATACTCTATTGGGTCTTCGAGGCAGATTATTACTGCTTCTCTTTGCCTGTTAATGATATCGACCATTGCTGCGAGTGTAGTTGTTTTTCCGCTTCCTGTAGGCCCTGCGATTATAACAATACCTTTTTTCAGCAAAGAGAGTTTTTCTACTACATTAGGTAGAGATAATTCCTGAATAGTTTTTAAGTCAGGCATAATTACACGGAATGTAGCCTCGACATTTCCGCGCTGCACATGAACATTTACCCTGAAACGCAGGTCAGGATTAGGTGAAAACGCGAAATCAAGTTCTTTGAATTTTTCAAATCTGCTGATCTGCGCATCATTTAAAATACTATAAATCATATTTTTTAATTCAAGCGTTCCAAGAGGATCCATTTCCAGCGGCACAAGCCTTCCGTGTAAACGCAGAATCGGCGGACGGTTATAGGTAAGGTGCAGGTCAGAGGCCTTTCTCTGGGCTGTGATCTGCAGCAATCGTACGATGTCCATTGATTCTATGCGTGAGAGGATTTCATCCTTATTGTCGTTCTTTATCTCTTCAAACACCAGGCCTATTCCAAAGACTCCCTCTTTTAGTTCTTCAACTCTCACGACTCTTGCGATTGCCTTTATGGGCTCATCAATCTTAGGCAGGCGAAATTCAATCATTATTCTGGTATCCAGCCCGAGTAACGTTTCTACTTCCATATGCATCCCTTGTGTACTGATATCCTTAGCTATTGTGCTTTTTGTAACACACACTGAGCTGTCATCACTTAGAATCTGGTATCTGATTTTAATCCGGGAACGAATTCGCGTGTTTGCCCGCATTTCCGCGTAAAAATCTAAAGAATTGTCCATATTAGATCCCCTTTTTCTTATCTTCTTATTTTAATTGAAATATCGTCTTTTCCAAGAATTTTTTCCAAATCTGATATTAAAGTGTTGTTTATGGTAACGCCTGCATCAGCCTGAATTTTTATTTTTCTGCCTTTATCATTAAGCACAGCTAAATGCACCGGGATCTTTCCGGGGTTAGAAAGAATTATATTTTTTATTTCATGAAAAACTTCTTGATCCCTGTCCAGCTTTGAAATATTAAGGCTAATACTTTCAATCAGCACCCGGGATGCCTGTTCTATGGGAATAACATCCGATGCTATTATTTTAGGCGTATCTTCCTTAAAGTCAAGCTTTCCCTTAATAATCACCACAGCATCGGGTTGTAAATGCATAAATGTTTGTTTAAATGTTTCCGGAAAAACAAGCGCTTCTATAAAGTTTTCTGTATCCTCAACTCTTAAAATTGCCATTTTTTCTGCTTTGCGTTTAGTGATCGTTATCTTTATTTTTTCCAAAAGCCCGGCTACTAAAACATCTTCACCCGAATTCGATTTTTTATAAATATCGCTGACATTCAATATCGCGTACTTTTTTATGATTTTTTTATACTGATCAAGCGGATGAGCCGTAATATAGAATCCAAGCATCGCTTTTTCGTAAGAAAGAAGTTTAGGCATCGGCCATTCTTCTTTAAGTTCAAGGTCATCTTCCTCTCTTTGATTGTGGCCGATTTTTTCAAATAAAAGAAGTTGGCCGCTTTGCAGGTCCTTTTGCATGGCACTGGCCATATTCATGATTTTTTCAGAGCCGTTCATAAGAGCAGCGCGGTTGGAACAGAAGCTGTTAAACGCGCCGCATTTTATTAAGCTTTCAATAATTTTCTTGTTGGTTGCTTTTGGCCCGACTCTTTTGCAGAAGTCGAAAAGTGATTTGAAATGCCCCTTTTGCTTTCTCGCTTCGATTATAAGTTCAACAGCGCCGCCCCCCACATTTTTGATTGCCGACAGCCCGAAACGAATGGCATTAACACCTACAACAGTAAACTGGGAAAAACTTTCGTTTATATCCGGCGGAAGAATTTTAATCTTCATGCGTTTGCATTCGGTTATGTACCGGGCAATTTTATCTGTATTGTCTTTTTCACTGGTGAGTAAGGCCGCCATAAACTCCACAGGATAATTTGCTTTTAGATAAGCTGTTTGATATGAAATAAGCGCGTAGGCCGCGGAATGGCTTTTATTAAAGCCGTATCCGGCAAAAAATTCAATAAGCCCGAACACCTTTTCCGCGATCGCCTTGCTTATTCCTTTTTTAATAGCCCCGTCAACAAATGTTTTTTTTAGGTTTTCAATTACCTCAGGAATTTTTTTTCCCATTGCCCGGCGTAAAAGGTCAGCTTGCGCCAGAGAAAAACCCGCGAGCACGTTACTAATGCGCATTACCTGCTCTTGATAGAGGATAATCCCGTAAGTGTCTTTGAGCACCGGCTCAAGAGACGGATGATCGTAGTACACCTTTTCAACCGACTTTTTTCTCTTGATGAAGTCATCGACCATACCGCTGCCCAGCGGCCCCGGGCGGTAAAGTGCCAATAGGGCTATTATATCCTCGAATTTGTCCGGCCTTAACTTTTTCAGCAGATCTCTCATGCCGGAACTTTCAAGCTGGAATATGCCTTGTGTCTTTGCTTTTTTAAATAATTCAAAAGTTTTTTCATCCTCAATCTCAATACAGTTTATGTCAATGTCTTTTTCTTTTGTACGTTTGATGATTTTAAGAGCTTCGGAAATAATGGTAAGTGTTTTTAAGCCCAGGAAATCCATCTTAAGCAGGCCAATCTTCTCCAGCGCTTTCATTGTATAGCCTGTTGTGGTTTGTCCGTCTTGTGAGCGGTAAAGAGGAATGTGCTCGTAGAGAGGTTTATCGCTTATTACAACCCCTGCCGCGTGCGTAGAAGCGTGCCTGGTGAGGCCTTCCAGAACAAAAGCAGTATCGATTAGTTCTTTGATCACAGGGTTTGATTTATATAATTGCTTTAGTTCAGGCTCAATGTTGATGGCGCTTGCTAATGTGATGTTTGGGTCGGTGGGAATTAGCTTGGCAATCTTGTCAGCCTCCGCGTAAGGCAAACCAATGACTCTGGCAACATCCCTGATAACACCTTTTGCCGCCATTGTTCCGAATGTTATGATTTGCGCTACATTGTCCTTGCCGTATTTTTCGCTTACGTATTTTATTACCTCATCCCGCCTTTCATAGCAGAAATCAATATCAATATCAGGAAAACTGACACGTTCCGGATTAAGAAAACGCTCAAAAAGCAGGTCATATTTTAAAGGGTCGATCTCTGTTATGCCGAGCAAGTAGGAGACAATGCTTCCTGCTGCCGATCCTCTGCCCGGGCCGACAGGGATTTTATTGTTTTTCGCAAAACGCACAAAATCTGAAACAATTAAAAAATAACTGGCAAAACCTGAGTTCTTTATCACGGATAATTCTACATATAAACGTTCTTTAGCCTCCTGCGTGTTAAGAGGAAAACGATTGCTGATTTCCTTTTCGCACATATCTCGGAGCACGTCAATGGCGCTGATTCCCGCCGGCAGGTTGTAATGCGGCAGATGGGTTTTGCTGAAATCAAGCTCCAGGTTGCACATCTCTGTTATTTTAATTGTGTTGGTGATCGCCTCAGGAACCTCCGCGAATAATTTCTTCATTTCCTCAGGGCTTTTAAGATAAAACTCGTTTGTACTCATCTTCATGCGGTTTTTATCAGCAAGATTTGTCTGTGTCTGCAGACAAAGAAGGATTTCATGCGCGTGGGCCATCTCCTTCTTTAAATAGTGGACGTCATTTGTGGCGACTACTCCTATACCCAGGTCCTTACCGATTTTAACCAGGGCCTTGTTCGCGGTTCTTTGCTCTTTAATACCGTGATCCATTAATTCCAGGTAAAAACTGTCTTTTTCAAAAAGGCCGCGGTAACTTTGAGCCGCGGCATAAGCACTTTTTTCATCGCCTGATAATATTAAAGCGGCAATCTCTCCTTTTAAACAGCCGCTCATAGCAACCAAACCCTTTGAATAAACAGCGAGAACCTCCTTGTCTATACGCGGTTTATAATAAAAGCCTTCCTGGTACGCTATAGAGACAAGGCGAATAAGGTTTTTGTATCCCTGTTCATCTTTTACCAGTAATGTTAAGTGATAGATGGGCTCTCTGTAACCGTTTTCTCCCCGGTTAAGGCGGCTGGTTTTAGCAATATATGTTTCACAGCCGATGATGGGCTTAATCCCCTTTTTCATTGCCATGTTGTAGAAATCAATCGCGCCGAATATATTACCGTGGTCAGATATGGCCAGCGCGGGCATATACATGCTGTGGGCATGATCAACAAGTTTACTTATCAGGCACGCGCCGTCCAAAAGGCTGTATTGACTGTGCACGTGCAAATGTACAAAATCACTATGCTTCATTTTATTCCCATTCTATAGTGGCAGGAGGCTTACTGCTTATATCATATACTACCCGGTTAACCCCCTTTACTTCATTGATAATCCTATTAGAAATCCTTCCAAGTACGTTGTAAGGAATCTTTGCCCAGTCAGCGGTCATTCCATCAACACTGGTTACCGCGCGCAGAGCGATTGTATTTTCATAGGTTCTTTCATCCCCCATTACTCCGACGCTTTTGACCGGCAGTAATACCGAAAGTGCCTGCCAGATATCGTTGTATATTCGGGCTGCTTTTATTTCCTCAATAAATCTGAAGTCAGCCTGGCGGAGGATCTCAAGCCGCTGTCTGGTTATGCTGCCCAGGATGCGTATTGCCAGTCCCGGCCCGGGAAAAGGGTGCCTGTGAATCATCTCCTGGGGTAAGCCCAGGGCAATACCGAGAAGCCTTACCTCATCCTTGAATAAAAAACGTAGTGGTTCTACAAGTTTTAATTTCATCTTATCAGGCAGCCCGCCGACATTATGATGACTTTTTATCAGTGCTGTCGGCCCGCCAAATACAGATTGGCTTTCAATAACGTCAGGATATAAAGTCCCTTGCGCTAAGAATTTAATATTTTTTAATTTTTTCGCCTCAGCTTCAAATACACGAATGAACAAGCGGCCGATTATTTTTCTTTTTCTTTCCGGGTGAGTTACGCCCTTTAATTTTTCAAGAAAAAGTTTTTCAGCATTTACATAATGAAAATTTATTTTATAGTATTTACCAAAAGTGGAACGTACTTGTTCGGCTTCTTTGTAACGCAGCAAGCCGTTATTAACGAAAATACAATGAAGACGTTTACCCAGTGCCCTGTGCAAAAGCAATGCTGCTACCGATGAGTCAACTCCTCCGCTTAAACCTAAAACCACTCCATTTTCGCCGACCTGGTTTTGAATCTGTTTTACAGACTCCAGGATAAAGGATTTCATATTCCAGTTACCGGTGCATTTACAGATTTTAAATAAAAAGTTCCTTAAGATAACTTTTCCCCTAGGTGTATGTACGACCTCCGGATGAAATTGTACCGCGAAGATCCTTAATTCATCGTTTTTAAATCCTGCGTACGGAGAATCTTTTGTGTGGGCAAGAGAGCTGAACCCCTCAGGCAGTTTGCTTACTTTGTCCTCATGTGACATCCATGTAATTATTTTTTTTCCGAGGCCCAGGAAAAGGTCCCGGGAATTATCAATAAATAGTTCAGTTCTGCCGTACTCCCGGCGGGAAGATTTTCCTACTTTGCCTTTAAAATGATCGGCAATAAGCTGCATGCCGTAACAAATTCCAAACAGCGGGATGCCCAAAGTAAATATTTTCTTGTCGCAGCGAGGAGCATTTTTTTGTGTCATTGAACAGGGGCCTCCTGAAAAAATTATACCCGAAGGTGCTAGTTCCCTGATCTTTTTCGCGGTGATTTGCGGAGGATAAACCTCACAATAAACATTATATTCACGTATCCTGCGCGCGATTAGCTGGCTGTACTGAGAGCCGAAGTCGATTATTATTATTAGTTCTTTCATGATTTTAAAATATTGAAAAGTTCCTCCAGTGATTGTGAAATTATCTTTGTCCCTGATATTACAGGCATGAAATTTGTGTCAGCTTCCCAGCGAGGCACAATATGAATATGCAAATGCTTATCAATCCCGGCTCCTGCCACCTTGCCGATATTTAATCCGATATTAAATCCCTGAGCGTTCATCTTTGATTTTATCTGCTTAGTGGTATACTTAATAAACTCAAACATCTCGATTAATTCATCATTATTCATTTTTTCCAGGCTGTCAATATGCCTGTATGGTACTATTAAAGTATGTCCGTTATTATATGGGAAAATGTTCAAAATTGAAAATACAAATTTTCCTCTTTTTACAATAAAATTAGCCTTGTCCTTTTTTTGCCTTGGTTTTTGGCAGAAAATGCAACCGGTTGTTTTTTTGGCCTGGATATATTTAATACGCCAGGGAGCCCATAAGTTATCCATTTTTTTCCTCTTTGCCTGTATAAAGCTGTTTTTAAATAGGGATGATTGTCCCTTTTATTTTATCGGTTATTTCCAGTATGCCCACGGTCCTTTCTTTAGCGAAAACCGTATCTGTCGCGCTGCCGGGGTTAAAAAACAAAACCCCGTTCCTGGCTTCGTTAACCGGGACATGAGAGTGCCCGAAAATTATCACATCTACATTTTTAAACTCATCTGCCATGCGGTTACTTAGATTTTTTGAAGGGCCCCAACCGTGAATTAAGCCGATCTTAAATTTTCCGGCCTTAATAATTTTTTTCTGCGGTAATTTTCTTTGGGCATGCTGTGAATCCATGTTTCCGCGTACCGCTTCAACTTTAGGCGTGATTTGGGCAAGTTCATCAAGCACGCATAATTCCGTAAGGTCACCCGCGTGAATGATCATGTCAACATGGCTGAAACATTCTCTGATTTTATCTGGAATGCTTTCGCAGTTAACGGGAATGTGAGTGTCAGAAATTACACCGATTTTCATTTAATTATCCTTGGTTTTTCAAATAGAGAAAAAAGATCATTTACAGTATTTTGATCCCATATCCAGACCTTAGCCTCCAGGGCTTTAAGCCGGGCGGTAGGATCTATGCCGTCAAGGGCAATAAGAATTTTTTTTATGCAGTCCTTCCTTCTTGCATTCTCAAGAAATGTGCCGATTTTAGCTTCATCAATGAATCCTTCTTCAATGGCGCAAAACCAGATTTTCTTTAAGCGCCGGGCATTAACTGTAGATAATCCATTGCTTTCCTTTATAACGATTTCGTCGAAATGAGTCAACATAAACCTTTTCTTATCAAGCTCTACTATTTCGTTTTCAAATTTTTCGAACAGCTCCTTTAAGCGAACTGAAAGCTTCTTTTGCGATTCCAAAGAAAACTTGAGCATTAATCCTTTTATACTATTTTCAAATTCATTGGAAGCATTGTTCGCGTCCATGTTAAATGAAAATTGCTGCGGGTAAAGAACCAGCTTTAACCAATGCGCGAGAAGCGGGTCATTTATGCAGTTGAAAACCCCTTTTTTTGTTATTACATCCCATTGAATAAGCTTGTTTATGTGGCGGTTAATTTCAGCGGTTTTACGGTTAATGTGCTTTCCTATCTGCTTAGGCTTTTTTATCCCGCTTGCCAGCGCAAGAAGTATTGAAGGATAAAGATTATTATGATTTGTGTTTAATAAACAATGATATTTATTGTTGAAGTGCTGATTCAATATGCCATGGTTTTTATATAGAGTTTCCCCCAGAGCCATGATCACGATATCCTCGTTTACCGGGTCGGAGTTTCCGTCATGACACAAAGATTTTATTTGCTCCGTAAGGATATAAAGGTAAAATGGATAGCCGCCGGTCAAATATATAAGAAAATTTTTTAGCTCCGCGCTAATTTTAACTGTTCCCAGCCTCTTTTCGATGAATTCCCCCGATGTCCTGGCGTTAAAAGGCAGTATATTTATTATTTCAAAGTTTCCGAATAAAAGACTGAGTTTTTTGTTGAGGATATTGCGGGCCTGATGCGTCGCTGAGCTGACCATAATATACATAGTGTTTTTCTGTACCATTATTTTATTGCTTAGCTCAAAGTAGGGTTTGCTTAGTTCAAAATTATCCAGATTTTGGAATTCATCAAAAATCAGCAGCAGCGGTTTTTTAGTCTCATCATATAAAAATTGCGGCAGCTCAAGCACTAAAGAAAATATCTCATCTTTCGGGGCGGATTCCCTTATTAATTTATTTATCTGTATTACCGCGCGAACGGTCTTGGGGATTTTGGGCCTGCTCGCGTTTAAGAGAAAATCGAGGTTGTCTTCCATCTCTATATGCTCGCTTATCAGGAATTGATACAACAGGATCCCAATGAAGTTCTTAGCGAAAACCTCAAGGGATTTAGGTTTTAAATAAATATATATGGGGATGATCTTGTTATCATTGCAGTGGTGCAAAAGATTAAAGATCAGGGATGTTTTACCAAGGCTCTGCGGGCCGACGATCGCGATGTTCTGCCTGTATTTATTCTTAAGGCCGTTTACCCTGTTTAATAAAAGTTTAAGGATCTCAGGCCTTTCGTAGTTTTCTAATTCAGGTATTGGTATGTTTTCCATAGGCTTTGTTTCCAATTAAGGCAAATAGAGCAAAGGATTTTGCGCCTTATTATTTATTCTCAATTCAAAATGCACAATACAGCGTGATGTTCTGCCGGAGCTTCCGGCATAAGCTATTGTCTGCCCCTGTTTCACATAAGCACCGGTTTTGACCAGATTTTTCTCATTGTTAGCGTATATGGTGGAAAAGTTATCACTGTGTTCTATGATGATGGCCTTTCCGTAGCCGCGCAAATTTGCGCAGGTGAAAATAACATTTCCCGCCTCAGCCGCGCTTATTGATGCCCCGGGTTTGGCAATTATATCAATGCCCTGGTTGTTAACATTTTTTTTAATCTGATTAAAACAGCTTGCCAGTTCCCCCTTGTATGGCCAAACAAAAGACGTCACCTGGCTCAAAGGCTGCTTGATCTTTTTTGTTGCGCGTAATGTTTCCGGAACAAATATCCTCTGGCCGGTTTCAATTCTACAGGTGTTGGAAATTTCATTAAACTCCGCCAGGCGCTCCATATCAACTGAATAAATCCGGCTGATACTCCATAGAGTCTCCCCCTTTTTCACAAGATGATAAAAGCCATCGGCTGTAGCCTTTTTTATCGGAGGTGTCTTAAGATCAGGCAGTGAGCATATGGTTTTTTTTGCGGCACACCCTGTTGTTAAGGAAACGCATATTATTATCAGAATTAGTTTTATTAATTTATTCATCGCAACCTTTTCAATGGCTGTGCTACACTGCTTTTTGCTTTGCCCACTTTTAACTTTTTACTTGTTACTTTTTACTTAGAACCGAGTTCTTCGGTTTTTATTATGGAGCGGGCGAAGGGAATCGAACCCTCATATTCAGCTTGGGAAGCTGATGTTCTACCACTGAACTACGCCCGCATCGTTTGTATTACGAAAGATCACGCTTGGCCCCGCCATTTAGTCTAGGGTTGAGGTAAACGGTAGCGAAGCCCCCTCCACACTGCAAGGCGGGCAGGCGTATCGTCTGTCGGTTACGGTAACGTTTTTATTATTTGTTTCTTACGAAACCTCCAGACGCAACCGAAACGGGCTGCGCGACCCAAACCTAAACCTTACTTAATTTTATGCTAAGAGCTATGAGCTAAGATATGCTTTTCGGTTTTTCACACGCTATTCGCTGATTTGTGTAACTTATAACTCGCCTGCCCTCTATAGCCTTCTTAGGCGAAGGAGGGTAACTCATAATTCGTCACTCGTAATTCGTAACTTATTTGCCGTCCATTAGTTTCATGGAGCAAAAATCTCCGCACATTGTACAGGCATCCTTAACTTTTGGGATTGAAGATGCCCTGCCCATCCTGGCTTTTTCCGGATCAAATGACATAGCAATTTGCTTCTGCCATTTTCTTTTTTTTCTTGCAATACTCATCATTTTATCTTTAGCCCACGCCTGAGTGCTTCCTCGGGCCAGGTCGCCGCTGTGAGCAGCTATTTTACTAGCAATTACACCCTGCTTTATGTCTTCGATATCAGGCAGCTTTAAATGTTCGGCAGGGGTAACGAAACATAGATAGTCTGCGCCGTACGCCGCAGCAATGCCTGATCCGATGGCAGCGCTAATATGATCATAACCAAGGCCGATGTCAGTTACCAGCGGCCCGAGAACATAGAATGGAGCTCCGTAACAGTACTTTTTCTGCAGAGTTATATTTCTTTTAATCTGGTTTATCGGTACATGGCCGGGGCCCTCGATCATAACCTGCACGCCGTTTTTTTGCGCTTTTTCAGCCAGCATTCCCAGCAGCTTTAATTCCGCTATTTGAGGCCTGTCGGTCGCGTCCAGTATTGTACCCGGCCTCAAACCGTCACCAAGGCTTAAGGTTATGTCATATTCTCTGGCAATTTTAAGGACATTATCAAAGTATTCGAATAATGGATTTTCTTTTTTGTTTTTCCTGATCCATCTGGCAGTCATGGCCCCGCCCCGGCTTACTATGCCCATGAGACGCGGATAATTATCCAGGCAATTCAGCGTTTTTTTTGTTATTCCGCAGTGAATGGTAAAAAAATCTACTCCGTTTTCAGCCTGTGTTTTTAACACATCGAAAATATCATTCTTACTCATTCTTAAAAAAGAACCGTATTTTTTTTGCGCGTTAATGCTTGCCTCATAGATAGGTACTGTACCTATAGGCACGCTTGAATGTGCCAGTATGGAATTTTGAATCTTTCTGATATTACCCCCGACGCTTAGATCCATTACGGTATCTGCGCCGAAAAATATAGCGGTTTTTAACTTTTTGATCTCCCCCCTCAAATCAATGTTATCCGAGGATGTTCCGATGTTGGCGTTTATTTTTACACGCATCATCTTACCGATGCCGCAAGGAGATTTAATGCTGCGCTTGCGGTTAGCCGGGATAACCACTTTGCCCTCGCTAATAAGCTTTATAAGCAGTTTTTTGTCTATGTTTTCTTTTTTAGCGATTTTGCCGATCAAGGAGGTGCTTTTTCCTGTTCTCGCGATATCAACTAATGTTTTCATTTTTATCTTTTTTATGCTTTTTGGTTAAAGGAATTGTAATCCAGGAGGATTTGCAGGTTTAGAATTAATGAAAAGCAGATTATTTTTATAGGAATAATATCGCCATACACAGCCTGTAATCAGCAAGGCTTTCTGTATGCTGAATTTGAAATAGTTAAATGCGGCACTCAGTAAATCAAGATGAACTGCTTATCCGGGCCATGCACTATTATTGCGCTATAATTATTCCTAAAGCTGCAAAACAATCCTTTATACTCAATCCGGCAAAATGTTTCCGGAGGCAGTCCATTTATTTAAATCTCTGCTTTATTCAAAACCAAATCCTGAATTCTTACGTGTTATTATTACACAATTTTGTGATTTTTTCAATAGCTTCTTTTTCTATATGGTAAATTCTGTATCTAAGCTTTTTGAACCTCATCGAAGCCTTCTTGTCAAAAAGCTTGAAGAATTCTTCTAATACTCTAACTGATTCTTTAACCCTCTGGGCGTTGGCCAGAAATATGTCCGCGATATTCTTTCTTTTAAGCTCTGTATTTACGGACTTTTTCCCAACGTCTTTAATTATTTGCCGCTCTTTTAGAATGATTACACTTTGTAGAAAACCGCCTTCTTTGATGTATTCGGTTATTGCGTGGCGGATCTTCCTGGTTTGCGCGGTTAATTTCCGATCATCCATAATAAACCTTAATATATCCTCAATAACCCGCAAACCTTCTTTTAATCGATTTAAATTAGCGTCGATAACCCGGCATATTTTTTTATTAAAGTATGTTTTTTTTAACAATTTTTTCAATTATTTTAGATGTTGAGTAACCTTTAAGAAATTTTGCTCTGAGTACTTTTCCGCCGTATTTTTTTATTACCTCAGCACCGACAATACTGCCTGTTTTCCAGTCCGCCCCTTTTATTAATATGTCAGGTTTAAGTTTTTTTATCAGGTTGAGAGGTGTTGACTCGTTAAATACTGTTACGAAATCAACACTTTCTAATGCCGCTATAACGCCTGCGCGGCCGTGTTCTGAAATAATGGGCCTTAAATTGCCTTTGATTCTCTTTATGGAAGAGGTGCTGTTTACGCCAACGATTAAAATATCGCCTTTTCCCCTGGCTTCTTCCAGGTATTTTACATGGGCGAAATGAAGAATGTCAAAACAGCCGTTCGTAAAAACTATTTTTTTACCTTGCTTTTTTAATTTCGCAATAATATCAGCAAGAATTTCCGCTTTCTTGATTTTTGTTTTGATCATGATACAAACGCTTCTTCTACTATTTTGCAAACAATATGAATTATTAGAATGTGCGCTTCCTGAATGTGCGGGGT
>JAKLQT010000237.1 GCA_022013205.1 Candidatus Omnitrophota bacterium
ACAAGAAAAGCATCAAAACTATGGCTGCAGAATCGTTAGCTATGATTGGCGGGGAAGATGTTTTTAAGTTTTTAATGGATGAGTTTAATAAAAGAAATGTTTCGGTTATTGGAGCATTAGGAATTATGAAAGATGAAAGAGCGGTACGTCCTTTGTTAGAAAGATTAAATGATCTTTTTTGTGAGGAGCATGATGCTATTCGGTTAGCGTTAGATAATATTAGGAATAAAAATAGTCATGATGTTGGTGCAGAGGTTAATAATTTAATTTTAAAACTAATTTTAAAACAAAATAATTCCGGCATGAAAGAAATGGACTTAATAATTTCAGAGTTAAGAAAAATTGGTACGAAAAAAGCAAGATTTTTTGCATATTTAGATGAACATAGAAGAAATAAGTATAAAGACTTTATGATGTCAACTTTTATTGATGCTGAATCTTCTTCTTGGGTTAAGGAAATTTTAGAAAACTACAATAACTATACGGATACTCCGATTTTATATAACGCATTTAGATTACTTCCAGAATTCAAAAATGCCGATGAATTTATTCCCGCTCTTATTAATATATTAAGGTCGACAGAAGATAGAGAGCTGAAGTGGGGATATGTCGCTGACGCGTTAGGTCGGATTGGAGATGAAAGCGCTTTAAAAGAATTAGAATCGCAAATGAGACTTATTGAAGAGTTAATTGCGAAATCGTCCGAAAACGATGTTAGATATTGGGAACAATATTTATATGTGGTCGAAAGTGCTATCTCTCGAATTCTTGGAAGAAAGACAAACCTTGCTGTGGGCGCCGGGATTGACCAGAATACTATTCAATTCGTTAAGCAATCAATATGAGGGAGTGCAAATCATGCAATCAGAAAAAAGGAAATCAAAATCAGAGGGGTCACCTATGGAGATAAATGTCCAGAGAAAAAACACCCCTGTTGAAAAATGATTCCTTTTCGGTCAAAATAAATTCGCATTAAAAGCCCAAAAATTCCAGACAGTTTCACTATCCTTAGACGCACCGGGCAAATACCAGTCGTCAGTCACCCATTGGCGGCGTTCAATCCTATGAACCCGCATGATAATATCGGAACAACTACTCACTACGCATTAATGACCAACCACTACCACCTGCTGCTGGAAACCAGGCAGGCAAACATATCCCGGATAATGCAATACCTGAATACATCATATACAACTGATCTCCCCATCTGCTGTTTCTTCAGCGCGTATCTGCCTGTCATGTGTTAACCTTCTTTACTCTTGACATATTAACTAAAATGATATATACTCCAAATTGGTAGTACTAATATGGATGGTTGTCCAAGTAACCCAATCGACGGAGTTTATCCTGAACAGGCGACGAATGTAAATGAGGAGCGATTCGAAGGATGAAAAGCATAGATAGAATGCTTGATATGCGGCTTCCTGAACGGCAATCCGCGTTTTTGTGGGGAGCGCGTAAAACCGGGAAAAGCACATATTTAAGGGAGAAATTTCCAAATAGTGTGGTGTATGATTTTTTAAAAACCGATGTCTTTTTCGAATTTTCAAAAAAACCATCGCTATTGCGAGAGCGCTTGCTTGCCAAAGATGAGCCGGCACTTAAGCAGCCGGTTATACTTGATGAGGTGCAAAAAGTTCCGCAATTACTTGATGAAGTGCATTGGCTGATAGAAAACAAAGGATTGAGGTTTGTGCTCTGCGGCTCAAGCGCGAGAAAAATTAAGAAAGGACACGCGAATTTATTGGGAGGCAGGGCATGGAGGTACGAATTGTTTCCATTCGTAAGCCGGGAGATAGGAAAAATTGACCTGCTGCGTGTTTTAAATCACGGATTGATACCTCTTCATTATCTGCAAAACGATGAAGATTGCAAAAAATCATTAAAAGCGTATGTGCAGGATTATCTGCGGGAAGAGGTTTTTGCCGAAGGATTAACGCGTAACATCCCCGCGTTCTCAAGATTTTTTGACGCGTTCGGATATTCACATGGAGAGATGACCAACTATTGTAATATTGCCCGCGAATGCGGCGTTGATTCAAAGACGGTGAAGGAGTACTATCAAATACTTGTAGATACGCTCCTGGCGGTAAGGGTAGAGCCGTATAAGAAAAGACAATTGCGCCAGGTTATTACAAAAGCCTCGAAATATTATCTGTTTGATGTCGGGGTTGCCGGTTACTTGACAAAACGGCACCTGTCCGAACAAAAAGGCGCGGAATTCGGCCGCGCGTTCGAGCATTTTTTGCTTATGGAGATAGTTGCCTACAGGTCTTACTCAGGCAAGGATTTTTCTATAAACTTTTGGAGGACAAAATCAGGGATTGAGGTGGATTTCATTTTAGGCCAGGGAGAGGTTGCTATAGAAATAAAAGGAACCGGCCATGTTGACAATAGGAGTATATACGGGCTGGATGCTTTCACCGAAGCATCTTCGCCAAAGAAAAGCATTCTTGTCTGTAACGAAAAAGAGAAAAGAATACATGGCAAGATAGCGATAATCCCATGGGAAATATTTTTGCGCGAACTATGGGCAGGGAAAATATTGTGAGGCAAACAAAGATATTTATTAAAACCTTTGAATGACCGATG
>JAKLQT010000238.1 GCA_022013205.1 Candidatus Omnitrophota bacterium
AATGTCGGTGAGGGAGTCATTGGCCGGGCCGATTGTTATTTTTAAAATCACAGGCCAGGCAGCAAAACTGGGATTTGTTTATTTATTGCAGATAATGGCTGCTTTAAGCGTAAGCCTGGCCATAATAAATCTGTTCCCTGTGCCGGTCCTTGACGGAGGGCATCTCCTGTTTTTACTGTGCGAAAAAATAAAAGGAAAGCCCATCAGCATAAAATTGCAGGAAATTGCTACGCGCGCTGGTTTATCTATGCTTGTTGTTTTAATGATATTTGTTTTTTATAATGACCTGGTAAGGATAGGCGCTTTTGAAAGAGCATTCATGTTTTTAACCGGGAAATAAATATGCGCATAAAACGCAGAAGGTCTAAGAAAATAAAAGTAGGGAATATTTTTATAGGAGGCAACGCCCCGATCAGTATTCAGTCAATGACAACTACTGATACTAAGGATGTAAAGGCAACTGTCGCGCAGATAAAAAAGCTGGAAAGGCTGGGATGCCGGATAATTAGGGTTGCCGTGCCTGATTGCGAGGCGGCAAAGGCGATCCGCGATATAAAAAAGAAAGTAAAAATACCGCTTGTTGCCGATATTCATTTTGATTATCGCCTGGCACTTTTGTCGATCGAAAACGGAGCGGATAAAATAAGGCTGAACCCCGGCAATATTCAGAAAAAATCCCACATAGAAGCGGTTTTAAAGCATGCTGAAGAAAAGAGAGTGCCTATAAGAATCGGGCTTAATTCCGGCTCTGTGAAAAGGAGCAAGTCCGGCGGTGTTGTCAGTGATATGCTTAAAGCGGCTTTTTTCTATGAGCGGTTATTTAAGCAGTTTAAATTTCAGGATATGATATTCTCGTTTAAAACGCATGATGTTTTAACTACTGTTAAGGCTTACCGCGAATTCGCGCGTTTAAGTGATGCCCCGCTTCATCTTGGCCTTACAGCCGCTGGCCCCGAACATGAGGGGATAGTTAAATCAAACATTGCTCTGGGCTGCCTGCTTCTTGAAGGAATCGGAGATACCTTGCGTGTTTCTTTGACCGCGGATCCTGTAAAAGAGATCGAAGCAGGCAAGAGGATACTATCAGCGATTGGCCTTTTAAATGAAGGAATAGAAATAATTTCATGCCCCACTTGCGGCCGCTGTACAATTGATCTTATGGAGATTGTAAGTAAAGCAGAAAAAATATTAAAGCCCTTTAACAAAAAGCTCCATAACCGAAAACTTAAAGTGGCAATTATGGGTTGTGTGGTAAACGGGCCGGGGGAGGCAAAAGATGCTGATATCGGTGTTGCCTGGGGCGGTAAGAGCGGGTTATTGTTTAAAAAAGGGAAAAAGATTAAACTTATTAAAAAGAAGGAACTGCTAAGCGCATTAGTCGCGGAGGTCAAAAATGAGGTGGTCTAAGATACTATTACCGACATTAAAAGAAGTCCCGGCAGACGCGGAGGCTATCAGTCATATTTTAATGATCAGAGCAGGATTGATCCGCAAGCTTACAGCGGGTGTTTATTGCTATCTGCCTTTCGGACTTAGAGTATTGGCAAAGATAGAAAAAATTATCAGAGAGGAAATGAACTCTGAAGGTGCCCAGGAACTTCTGCTTCCGGCAATTCAGCCTTGTGAGCTCTGGCAAAAAAGCGGACGATTTGAGGCGCTGGGAGAGGATATGATTACTTTCACAGATCGTCATAAAAAGCTTAATGTCTTAGGCCCCACTCACGAGGAAGTTATTACAGCACTGGTTAAAAACGAGGTTAATTCATATAGGCAGATGCCGCTTATTCTTTACCAGATTCAGACTAAATTTCGCGATGAAGCCCGGCCTCGATATGGTGTTATGCGGTCGCGTGAATTTATTATGAAGGACGCGTACAGCTTTGACCGGGACCAGCCGGGATTAGATGTTAGTTACGATAAGATGTATGATGCTTATTGCCGTATATTTAAACGCTGTGGTTTGGAATTTATTCCGGTGGAAGCAGATACCGGAATTATGGGAGGAGACACCTCGCATGAATTTATGGTTCTGGCTGGAAGCGGAGAAGATAAGATTGCCTGCTGTAAAAAGTGCGAATATGCCGCGAGCCTTGATAAAGCAGAGTGCCCAGAGCCGGACCATGGACAACGGACCATAGACCATAGTAAAAAACCTGAATATTTAAAGGATGTGAGCACTCCGGGAGTCAGTTCAGTGGAAGATGTGGCGGCTTTTTTAAAGGCCTCATCAGATAAGTTATTGAAAACAATAATATATGTCAACGCGGATAAACCAGTGGCTGTGCTTGTGCGCGGTGGCCATGAGGTTAATGAGGCTAAACTTATCAGGGTATTAAAAAGCAATAATCTTGAAATGGCCAGTGCTGAGGTTATAAAAAAAACAACCAACGCTCCTGTAGGTTTCAGCGGTCCAGTGGGGTTAACCGGAATAGAAATAATAGCGGATTATTCACTTAAAGGGTCCAGAGGATTGATTGCCGGAGCAAACAAAGCTGATACGCATATAATAGATATTGATATGAAAAGGGATGTGCAGGTTACGCGATGGGCTGATATCAGAAGTATTAAGGAGAATGATTTATGTCCGCGTTGTAATTTGGCGGGGATAAATATCCAGCAGGCTATTGAGGTTGGGCATGTGTTTAAGCTTGGGACAAAATATACGCAAAGTCTGGGTGCTACATATCTAGATGTTCAGGGGAAAGCGAACCAGATCATTATGGGTTGTTACGGCATTGGAGTTACCAGAATTATTGCCGCGTATCTTGAACAAAATCATGATGATTGCGGTATTATCTGGCCTTGGGCTATCAGTCCTTTTCAGGTAATTATCATGCCGCTTAATACGGATAACAAGGAAATTATGCAAAAGGCGGAAAATATTTATAAACTATTTATTGATGAAAACATTGAAGTGCTTTTTGATGACCGGGATATAAGGGCCGGGATGAAATTTAAAGATGCAGATCTGATAGGCATTCCCATACAGATTATAATCGGCGAGAAAAATTTAGCACAGGGTATTATAGAAATAAAATTACGCAAAACAGGCCAGAGGGAAAAAATAAAATCAGGAGAAGTTGTCCCGAAGGTATTAAAACTGATTGACGATTTGCAAGCATATCCTGAACCGGAAGGTATCTAACTATCAAAAAAAACTTGACATATATTGTTTTTTATGTAAAAATAATTAATAACTAGTGATTCAGCAACTAACAGAAAAATGGATTTTAACCTCTTAAATGGATTTTAAGACATGGCTTTTTTCCGCACTACAGTAGGACTCTATATCGGGCCAAAAACTGTCCAGCTTGCGCAGATGCAGTCTGTTGCCGGTAAGATACAGTTAACTAATTTTGTGCATATCGATATTTTCGAAGAAAAACAAGTTGAAGGCGCTGATAAAGAGGAACTCATTATAAATGCTCTCCGTAAAGCTATTAATAAGTCAAAGATTGAGCTAAAAAGAGTAAATACCGTGCTTATGCCGGGTATGGTTTTACTGCGCTATTTTCAAATGCCCCGTATCAGTCCTGAAGAAATGGAAGAAGCTGTCCGTTTTGAAGCCCGTAAATACATACCGTTTAAACTTGAAGAAGCAGTAACCGGTTTTTATATACTTAAGGATGACCAGGAAAGCAGAAAGTTGGGAATTCTTTCTCTTGTTACCAAAGAAGAGTCCATCAAGCATCATTTAACTATTCTGCATAAGGTGGGAATAAGTCCTGTGGCTGTAGAGACTGCTTCTTTTGCTTTATTGCGCCTATTGGAGTATTCACAGGAAATCGATAAGAAGAATTCAAATGTAGTTATTTATTTATATGCGCAGAGGATAAATATAATTATTCTAAAAAATGGTATTCCTTATTTTGTGCGTGATATATCACTAGCTAAAAAGGAAGAATGGATCGATGATGATACCGCGGAATTACTTGCGGGCGGAAAGTTGAGTTCTCCTGATAGCCGTGGGGTAACGCTTGAAAATATGGTCAGTGAACTGCGTATATCTCTTGAATACTATAAAAAAGAACTGGGCAAAGAGCAGGCAAGTAAAATCATTCTATGCGGTGAGCTGGAAGACTTTGATGATGTAGATGTGGTGATGGAAGCAGCTAAAGACCAACCGGACAATTCGTGCCCGCTCGCTGTATATTTGCAAAAGCAGTTTGATTTACCTGTAAGTACTATTGACCCCCTTAAAAACATAATCAGCCCTAAAGCCAGGCCGTTGCCGTACACTTTCCCGATGCTGGCGGTGACTATCGGTGCTGCTATGAGAAACCTGAGCAAATCAACTGTAGAGATTGATCTTTTCAGCGCGCGAAAGAAAACCAGCATAAGGGCTAAAGTTTTTATAGGAAAGATGATTATTGCCGGGCTGGGAGGATTGATTATAAGCTTTGTTGCTTTATTTATAATTCTTTCTATTTTTGTTAACAGAGAAAAAAATCTTCTGGAACAGGACAAAAAAGGCAGGCCGAAGTTCATGGATTTATCTCATTTTAGTGATGATAATCTGAAAAAGGGCGAGCAGGAAGTCATTAAGCGCCTGGCTATTTATAAAAAGCTGGTGGAAGACAGGTTTGTAGTTACGGATAAATTAAGTGTTTTTCCCAAGTTAACGCCTGAGGCAATCTGGCTTACAGGAATTAATTTTTTTGTGACTTATTCGTCTGATAAAGCTGATTGCTCAAGTAATTATTCCCTGGGAGTCAGCGGTAAGGTATTTTCTGAACAGAAAGGTGTTGAGATAGAGATGGTTAACGCTTTTGCTGAGAGCCTGAAGACAGATGACATGTTTTTTGAGGGCTTTAAGGTTATCAAAACCGGTTCGGTAACAAGAGGTGATTTCCAAGGAGTACCGGTTATGAGCTTTGAGCTTAATTGCTACTCTAATCCTGCTGAAAAATAATTTATTAAAGGTAGATAATGATTAAAAAAATTATTCCTAAAGAAATCCAAAAGTTATTAATGGTAGGGGGCACGATTTTTGTGCTGATTTTTATCTGGGGCGGGCGATTTTTATATAACAAGAATAATGTGAGATTACAAAAAATAAAAATACAGCGTCAGCGTGTAAAA
Organism: Candidatus Omnitrophota bacterium; assembly: GCA_022013205.1. Taxonomy (GTDB): domain Bacteria; phylum Omnitrophota; class Gorgyraeia; order B26-G9; family B26-G9; genus JAGLQQ01. The sequence continues at coordinate 5,083 of JAKLQT010000238.1, forward strand.
CTTGAAAATAAGGTTGGGATTAACCTCAATGAATTGACGAAAATAAGAAAAAAAATGACAGTCATCCAGGAGAGTTCCCTCTTTTTGGCAGAGGTCGCGAAAATCGCCGGACAGCTGAACATGAAGGTTAAAGCTATTACGGCATTGCCAAGGGAAACCCGCAATGAATTCGTAAGATTAGCGGTAAGCCTTGAAATAGATACTAGTTATCATGAACTGGGGCTGTTTATCAGTAAGATTGAAGGCAGTGAAGTTTTTATGTCAATCGATAAAATGGAGTTGAGTTCTACAGTAACTGCCGAAAACGCGGGCTCGCCTCAGATTTTGGCAAAACTAACAGTCTGTACGATGTCATTAACAGATACTATTTTGGAAAAATGAGAAAAAAAGCTTATAAAAATATAATTATTCTTTTGCTGATCATTGCGGCAATATTTGTAAGTAGTCCATCTGTATTTGCGGCCAAGCCTAAAAAGCAAAAAGGCAAACAAGGTGCTAAAAAAACAGAGGCTGCCGATCAAAAGGAAAAGGCCGCCAAAAAGGTGCGGACTGAAATCAAGTATGTCGGGTTTGAAGCCAAGAGAAATCCTTTCGCTCCGCCTAAAGAAGTAGCAATGCTGATTGCTACTTCTAACAAGACTGACGTGCTTGAAAAGATTGAATCAATAAAGATACCTAAGATTGATATACAGGGTATAATCTGGTCTCGATCTATGCCGCAGGTTATAGTTAATGGAACTGTGATGAAGGTAGGTGACTATATCTCGGAATTCCAGATAAAGGAAGTCAACAGAAACGCAATAATATTATTTTATAAAGGTAAAGATTATTTGATGAAAATGCAGCAATCACAGAATAAGACGAAAAAACAAAAAAGAAAAAAATAAGGAGTAAGAGATGAAAAGGATTTCCTTGTGGCTAGTGATGCTTGTGGTTTTTTTAAGCAGCATGTCATTGGTTTGCGGCGTAAATGTTTTCGCGCAAGAGTCATATGAGATTGAGGATGATACGAGTGCTGGGAATGACGCTGAAGAGGGGTTGGTTTCTCTGGACTTTAAAGATGCTGATCTTAAAGACGTGCTCAAGGTGTTTTCTCAACAGTCGGGACTGAATTTTGTCGCGGATAGGAATATAGAAGAGAAGCTTATTACATTATATATGAATGAGGTTACAGTTGAGGACGCGTTAAAGACATTACTGGATGCCAATAATCTGGGGCTGCGGCAAAATCCGGGGAGTAATATTCTAATTGTCAGGCAAAAGCCTACACCACCGGTGGAGACGGTGACCCGAGTTTATAAAATACAATATTTTCATGATAGTGTTAATCCGGGACAATATATGATGGGTGACAAGGCAGACGCTAATAAGCATTCCGGCGGCTCGAATTGGAATAGTATAATCAAACCCTTATTAAGTGAATTTGGTACTGTTATCGCGTATACTAATATATTAATTATCACTGATGTTCCGGATCGTTTTAAGCTGATCGACCAGGTAATCAGCGAGATAGATAAGCCGGTTCCTGAGGTTATGATAGAAGTAGAGCTTATAGAAACAACAGCAGATTTTTTAAGGGATCTCGGAGTTAAATGGAGCAAAGAATTCGCTAAATTTACCGGAGGCGCGCGCATTACGCCTCTGCCGTATACACCCTGGAACAGAAAAGATTTAGGCGTTGCGGAAAGCCCGATGGAGACTGAAAATGCTTTTTTTCGTTATGGTTTGATCTCTTCAACCGCACTAACATGGATACTTGAAATGCTGCAGACCGATACGAATACAAAATTTTTGTCTAAGCCCAGAATATTGGTTCAGGACAGGGAGTGGGCTGAGATCAAGGTGACTGAAGATAAGGTTGTTTCAGTTGTGACCATCGTTACCGACGATGAAACAAAAACATATGTTGAAAGAATGGAAGTAGGTACAATACTGCGCTTAGTTCCGCTTATTAATGAAGAAGAAGGTTATGTCTCTATTTTGCTTGAGCCTTCTATTTCAAGGGCTACAGAATCAAAGTTCACGGATTTTAACGGAACAAGTTATATTGACCCGCAGATCAGAAGTATGCGGACTGTGGTTATGGCCAAAAGCGGAGAAACCGTAGCTGTAGGCGGTTTTATCACAACTGAGGATGAGGAGACGAAAACAAAGGTTCCGTGGCTGGGAGATATTCCGCTGCTCGGTGCTTTATTTCGCCATACATCAAGTGACCGGGTAGATAAAGAATTGCTGCTGTTCATCACGCCGAGAATTGTCAGTATAACGGAAAAAATAGAAATGTGGCGGAGTGATTTTGTTGAGAATGCGCAGGATGAGGCTAGCCAGATGAACAAAGAAACGGCAGCGGGTATTCCTGCAGCTGAGCAGGCTGATGCAGTGGATAAGCCGAAAGAAAAACCACAGGATATTAACGCGGCCCTTCCTTTCAGGGAACAGGAAGAGCTGGGAAATTTAAATATTGATTTAACTTTAAAAAGCTCCAGCTTAGAGGTTATAGATTTAGTAAAATAGATCAAGTGAATAGTTTAAATCTAATATGATAAAATCAAATTTAAAATTAGGTGATATTTTAATAAAGCAGGGTTTGCTCAAACAGGAGCAATTGAATTACGCGCTTGAGGAACAGGAGAAAAAGGGCGGCAAGCTCGGAGAAGTTCTTAGTGTCCTGGAGTTTGTTAGCGAACAGGATATTGCCTCTGCGCTCTCAAAGCAGTTAGGAGTGCTGCATGCTTCTATTGAAAAAGGTTTATTGCGCCCTAATCTGCATCAGGGACTAGAAAAACTTATCCCGCATGATTATGCCAGATCCCGCAAGATTCTTCCATTATCAAAACATCTTAACACAATGACTGTGGCCATGGCCGACCCTTTGGATCTGATCGCCATAGATGATATTATGAAAATGACCGGCTGCGATATTAATGTCGTGGTGGCTACTGCCAGTGATATGAATCAGGCCTTGGATAGCTTTTATCAAAGTAAAGATCTAAAAAAGAAGAGTATTCAGGAGCAGTTTATTTTGATGGATTCGGAAACTACTAAAGAGCAAAAGGTAGATGTGCGGGATATTTTCTCTGAATCCGAGGCAGCTCCGGTAGTTAAATTTGTAGATTTGATCTTAGGCGACGCGATCGAACAGGGGGCATCTGATATTCATCTTGAGCATTTTGAAGCAAGGATCAGTCTGCGTTACCGCATAGACGGTGTTCTTTATGATGCGAATGCTCCGGATCCAAAAATGTATTTCGCTATCATTTCCCGTATGAAAATCCTGGCAAAGATGGATATCGCCGAACGCCGCCTGCCTCAGGACGGCGGATTTTCTATAGCGTTCGGAGATAAGATTATCGATGTGCGCGCTTCAAGCATACCTACTATTTTCGGGGAAAAAATAGTAATGCGTTTGCTTGACCAGGCAAAACTGCCCTTGGAATTTGAATATCTTGGTTTAGATAATTATGATTTAAAAATTATCCGTAAGGAAATATTTAAGCCCTTTGGTATGGTTTATCTTACAGGGCCTACCGGATCGGGTAAATCAACGACTCTTTATACGATCCTCAATGAAATTAAAACACCCAGGAAAAATATTATTACCATAGAGGATCCGGTTGAATACAAGCTTGACGGAATTAATCAGGTGCAGGTAAAACCGCTTATCGGCTTAAATTTTGCCAACTCGCTGCGTTCATTTCTCCGCCAGGACCCTGATATTCTTATGGTTGGTGAAGTTCGTGATCTTGAGACTGCCCAGATGTGTATACGTGCTGCTTTGACCGGACATATGGTTTTGAGTACTTTGCATACTAATGATGCTCCGACGGCTGTTACCAGAATAATGGATATTGGTATTGAACCGTTTTTGCTTGTTTCCGCGCTTAGGCTGGTTGTCGCGCAGAGGCTTATACGCCGGCTTTGTGAGAAATGTAAGGAAGAAATAAAACCGGATGTGCGTTATAAGGATATGAATATTAAAGAGCCTGTTTATGAGGCTAAAGGATGCGAAGTTTGCCGCTTTACCGGATTTAAAGGGCGCGTAGGTATATTTGAACTTTTGCCTATTAATGAAGAAATAAGAAACATGATATATTATCGCAAATCAAGCGATGAAATCAGAAAAAGGGCGGAGGCAACGGGTATGCGCAGCCTTTATAAGTGCGGAGTTGAAAGAATGAAGCAGGGAATTACGACTCTCGAAGAGGTAATCGCGGTAACTGTTTCTGATTAAAATCAAGGCCTTCCCAAATAGATGCTTGTATGCTAAAATATAGACAGCAGGATCCGGTTGTGGTAAATCCCCTAATTAATAATTTAGCATTAGTTTAAGATAAGGAGAATCGGTAGTAGATGCCAGATTTTTTATATAAAGCCAGAGATTCTGATGGGAATCTTGTCCAAGGTACGATGATTGCTGAGAGTGAAAGTGAGGTTATTGAAATTCTGCAGCGTCGTAAGCTGTTGATTACATCAGTACAGCAAATCGTTGCCAAGAGTAAAGGCCAGAAAATCTCATTTAAAATATCTAAAATAAGATTTTCTTCCAGGGTAAAGAATGATGATTTGTGTATTTTTGCAAGGCAGCTGGGGACTCTGCTTAATGCCGGTGTGCCGCTATTGCGTAGTCTTACCGTATTGGGAAAACAGGTCTCATCAATGCCTTTGCGAGACGCGGTTGAAAAAATTAAAGAGGATATCCAGTCCGGCAGTACGCTAAAAGATGCTCTTGATAAACATCCAAAAGTTTTTTCAAAATTTTGGGTTAACCTGGTAGGCACGGGTGAGGCCTCGGGACAATTACCTTCTGTCTTGGAGCAGATCGCCCAATATTTCGAAAGTTCCGGGGAATTGCAGAGAAAGGTTGTCTCGGCTCTCATTTATCCGGCAATCCTCCTGACCGTTTGTACCGGCGCAATATTGGTTTTTGTTATTAAGATTGTTCCTGTTTTTGCGTCTATGTTTACCAGCTTTGGAACGGATTTGCCAGCGGTTACCCAAATGGTTGTTGACTTAAGTGAGTTTTTGCGAAAATTTGCAATTCCATTTCTATTATTGTGCCCTGTGGCTGTGTTTTTATTGAACCGTGTGCTGAAAACTAAAAAAGGCAGGATGATGTTTGACCGTATGCGGCTGAGCCTGCCGATATTTGGAACATTGTTTCGAAATATCGCGATCGCTAATTTTGCCAGAGGATTA
>JAKLQT010000239.1 GCA_022013205.1 Candidatus Omnitrophota bacterium
CAGTGCAAAAAGATAATAAATTATTAGTGAAGCAAAACAAAAACTATCAATTTAAGAATTAATAATTTTGTAAAAATGTCAAAAGAGAAAAAAATTTTCAATAATTAATGGTCACTGAAAAAAAAAATTGGTTCAGGGAGTTTTGGTGTTGTATTTATCGGTAAAATAAGGCCCGTAATCAGAAAAATAGTTTCCTTCCGGGCCTAGATGGTTATAAACAACATCTAGTATAACTGATATTCCATGGGCATGAGCCTCGTTTACAAGCTCTTTTAGCCCCTCACATCCGCCGTAAGAATTCTGCACAGCAAATGGAAACACCCCATCGTACCCCCAGTTCCTAGTCCCCGGAAACTGCGCGACAGGCATTAATTCCAAAGTCGTAATTCCGAGATTTACCAGCTCTCTTAACCGTGGAATAATCTGGTTAAAATTGCCGCTTTTGGTAAAGGTTCCCACATGTAATTCATAGATGACCATTTCCGGAAGCCCTGTACCGGAAAAAGAATGATCATCCCATGTAAAGCTTTTATGGTCAATAACCGCTGATGGGCCATGTACCCCTTCGGGCTGATAAGCAGAAGCCGGGTCCGGCCTTTCATTAGAACCGTCAATCCGGTAAAGGTAGGTTGTCTTGGGGGATATATTTTCAACCACAGCCTTCCAATACCCCAGATTATCCCTATCCATCTTAATAAAACGCGGTATGGGGGAGATAATTTTTAAATTTATATCCTGGGCAAAAGGAGCCCAGACAATGAACTCACACTTACCATCGCTGATATAATTTGCCCCTATTTTCATCTATGCTTCCCCTGTTAAAGACGCGTTCTGTCAAAAATATCTTCTGTATTCTTATATAACCCTATTTAGCTAAGCTTACGGATATCGTTGCCCCAGGCGTGATTAAATATTTTTTTGAATTAACCTTGATTGGAAGTTTTCCCGCATCCGGAATATTTTTTTTCAAGGCTATTTTAATCCTTGATCTTTTGATATCAAAAGAAACTGACTGCCCCTTGTATAGAATACTAAATTTCATTCTGCGCCACTTGTGGGGCAATTTAGGACTGACCTCAATCCCGCTATCTGTTACCTGTATGCCGGCAAAACTTCTTATCGCGATATCCAGGGATCCTCCCATCACGCCGGCATGAATTCCTTCCGTTGTAGTTCCGCCCTGGGTATCATATATGTCTGATTTTAAAACCTCTTCATATCGATCCCAGAATGCCTTTGCCTTGCCTACCTTTTGAGAAATAAAACAATGCACAACTTTACTTAAGGTCGAGCCGTGAGAAGTACGCTTAATATAATAGTCGTAGTTATTTTTCAAGAACTGACTTGTAATATTGTATCCCGCGGTCTTAAAGATAGCCTCTACTTCATTCAAGGTCAATAAGTAAAAAATCATCAATACATCTGCCTGCTTAGCCACTTTATAATTATTCGGAGATTTTCCTTCTGCTTTAAGGATCCTGTCCATGCGATGTATATTTTTGTATTTCTTTTTATAGCGAACCCAATCAAGTTCTTTAAGTTTAAAGTATCCCTTGAATTGAGCGATAATCCCCTTGTCAATGATAATATTCATCTTACGTATGATGCGTTCCCACCGATCCGTCTCATATTCAGTAAGTTTTAATTTTTTTTTAAGCTTTGCTGCTCTTTTTTTTGAAACTAATTTTAGTATTTCTTGCCCTTTTTTAATAGTCCAGACTATCATTACATTCGTATAGGCATTATCAATCAATCCCGGATGAGAGATACCAGGAAATTTTTCATGAAATTCATCCGGGCCCATAACCCCGCGCACATGATACTTTTTCTTCTTGGCATCATATTCGCATAAGCAGCCTGCAAACTGGGCAATAGACAGGATTATTTCCGCACCGTATTTTTCAAGAAAATCAAGATCATTAGTCACTTTCCAGAAATTCCACGCGTTATAAGCAATAGCCAAGGAAACATGTCTCTGGTTTCGACTGTAATCCAGCCCCCATTTGCCTGAGCGCGGGTTTAAATGCACGACCTGTGTTTCCTCTCTCCCCGAAGATCCGCTTTGCCAGGGAAACATCGCGCCTTTATATCCGTTATCTATCGCGTATTGCCTTGCCTTTTCCAAGCGATTATACCTGTATAGAAGCAATGCCTTTGATATTCGCGGCATATGAAGATTAAAAAACGGCAGGACAAAAACCTCGTCCCAGAATACATGCCCGCGATAGGCCTCTCCGTGCAAACCGCGTGCCGGCAGCCCGGCATCGATTTCTTTATTATGCGGTGAAGCGGTCTGCAGCAAATGAAAGATATGCAGCCGCAGAACCTGTTGAGAAAAAACATCCCCCTCTATCTCGACGTCAAATTCATCCCAAAGCTTTTGCCAGGCCTTTACATGAAGCGCGAGCAAAATATTAAACTTAGGCAGTTTTTTTAACGCTTTTATCGACTCTAATTGTGCGTTTTTAACGCCTTTATCTTTAGAAGTATATATAGAGACTGTTTTTTCTATACTGTAAGCCTGATGCTTTTTAGCAAAAATTCTTAATTGCTGGCCGATAACCTGGTTGCCGTGGCGAATAGTTTCAATCGTAGGTTTGAGCTCTTTTGCCCTAGAAAAAATTTTCAGTTTTGCCGCCTCATACAGCTCAATCTTGGACTGGCTTGTTTTGACCCCCAAAAAAACTCCGTTACTGGTAAATTTTCCCATCACATGAGACTCCCAGTGATTGAAATTAAGCTGGCGATACCTTTCAACATTCATGTTCAGCACTGCCCCGTCCAACATAGAACGCACAGTTATATAATCGCTGTAATTATCAGGGGTAATCTCATATCTTAATGCCGCAATATGCGGATTTGCCATACTCACAATTCTTGTTTCATGGATCCATGTTCTGCGGCCGTGCGGCATCTGGCATAATATTTTTCTGACTAACTTCCCATGGCGAATATCAAGTTCCTGATGAAAAGAAAGAATTCTGGTGGCAGAAGGACTGAACCATACCCCGTCCCGGATCTTAAAAGTCAGGTATATCCAGTTCGGACAGTTAACCAGGTCCTCATTATAAATAGTTCTGCCCGCGATATTCGTAGGCAGCCGATTGTATAAACCCGCGACATAAGTACCCGGATAATGCATTTCCGAGGGAACTGTTTCCGGGGCAGCGCCTCTTGTTCCGAAGTACCCGTTGCCAAGCGTGCAAAGGGTCTCGCGCAAACTCTCTTCTTCGGGTTCAAAATGTTTATAGATCAATTTCCATGGATGCTCTTTATGCATATTTACTTTCTCTGAAAATATTTTCTCCGCTCTTTCAATCTGCTACCAATTGCTTAAATAGTTTGCCGACCTCATCCGGTGAGGCCAGTCGGAATTGAGCAGCGGATTTCCCTTCCTGATCACTAACAAGGATACCCACTCCCCTGCCGGTTACCGTTCTGAAGGCGTCTTCGTCTGTTGTGTCATCACCGATATAAAAAACAGCATGGTCTTCCCAGGATAGATCAAGAGCCTTCATTATCCAACGCACTGCCTTTCCTTTGTTCCAATCAATAGCAGGTAAAATCTCAAGCACCATTTTCCCGTTCATCAGGCGCAATGCGCTATTTTCATATACAATTTTTTCTACAACCTCTTTTATCCCAGGGAGTTGTTCTTTTTTAACCAACCGGTAATGCACCGCAACGCTGAACTTTTTTTCTTCGATGATGACTCCATCTATACCGGCAAGAGCAGATTTCAAAACTCCTGTCACTTTATCAACTACAGGAATAGTTTCTTTTGCTTTTGGCTGTACCATCGAGACCCCAATACCTTGGATATCAAACCCATGGCTTCCGGCATAAAAAATTCCTTCAACGCCTACGAGTTTTTCCACATCCTCGCGCATTCTACCGCTGACAATAGCCGTGGTAAATTTTACGCTAAGCTTCTTTACAAGCTCCCGCATCTGTGCATTAATAACCGCAAGCTCCGGCCTATCGACTATCGGCGTAAGCGTCCCGTCATAATCGAGAAAAAATACTATTTTCTTATCTGACTTGAATATAGACTCCGGTGAATCAAAATACTGCGGATTGATTGTTAAATCATTTTTATCGCCTTTGAATTTCGCGTACGCGTTTTCTATTAACTTTTTGTCATTCCAGCACTCAAATAAAGAAACCGGTTTTTTATTAAACCACTCCTGTATTCTATCCAGGCTTAACGCTGAAAAAGAAGTTATAACTACATCTGCGCCATTTTTATTCAGAACGTCTATATTGTCGCTTCTAGCGACCCCGACCACAAAAGCAAACCCGCCGTTTCTACCGGCCTGAACCCCTGCTATGGCGTCCTCGAAAACCACACTGCGGCTGGGAAGCGTGCCCAGGTTTAAAGTAGCCTGAATAAATATATCGCCTTCGGGTTTTCCTTGTAATCCCATTTTCTCAGATATAACACCATCAACCCTAGTATCAAATAAATTCAAGACTTCGGCAGCTTGCAGAATAAACTGACAATTTTTAGAAGAAGAAACCACCCCAACCTTAACCCCGTTTTTTTTGAGATCTTTTATAAACTCAATACACGGCCTATATACTTCTACCCCATTAGTTTCAAGAACTTCTCTGAATTTTTCATTCTTTTTATTGCCCAGCGCGCATAAAGTCTTTTTATCAGGAGTATCCTCCGCACTGCCCAGCGGCAGATCAATCCCGCGGGATTCTAAAAAACTCTTTATCCCTTTAAGTCTTGGTTTACCATCGACAAAATTAAGGTAATCAGCATGAGTAAATTCCTTAAAGGGCTCACCGCTAGAGGCTGCTTTTTTCTTTAAAAATTCATCAAAAACTAATTTCCAGGCATCCGCATGAACAATAGCTGTCTTTGTTATAACACCGTCCATGTCAAAAATACAAGCTTCAAAAGAGTATTTCCCCATATATACCTCTTCATCCAATATTCGGTCAAACTCAAGTAATATTAAACAAAAAATCCAGCTTTACCTATCTAATCGGCAGGTTATACCTAACCCCAAATATTTAGCCATATTGCCTCTCCCGAATGAAGTAACTTACTTTGGTTTATCTTCGGGATCCCGAAGAGGTTCTTTTTAAACTAGCTGTATTCGGGACTATAGACACATATCTTTTAAGTAAATACTCAATACCTATACTTAATTATCTTTAAGTATAATAACACAAAAAGCTTTAAAATGAAAATCCCCCTGACATATTGATTATAAATATAAGACATATAATATTTTTAAAAAAGATCAACATGATTTAAACCTCAATCCTTCCCCTGCAAATGATCCCTAAAGCATAAAACTTTCCATTTTCTTTCTTGATCCCTTACCCGGTTTTTCCTTTGGATATCCATAGAATTATAACCAGCTCGATACTGCATAGGAATAGATATAGTTTCTCAAACGACGGGTCGCCGAAGAAAAAGCCTTATAAACTTTTTTTACACTAATGTCCCTTATTCCCTTATGGGGCTGTTGCAAAACAACAAAGCCGCACAGATACTTCACTGATTATCGCAAGGCGCTCGTCAATAATTCGTAATGATCTTGTGTTTTTAATCTGCGTTATTTTATGTATGAGTAAAACTGTGTACAACAACTTTATTATAGCAGAATTATTTCAAAGGGTCGAGAAAGTAGTTTTGTGGAGTTGGAGTTTACCCATTTTTTAGTTAAATTTACCCCAAAAAACATTTCAGATAAAATTTTATGCTGTTCAATTTTTACAAACAACTTAATAAAAAAACCATCTCAGTTTCGGAGAATGTCCTCAGTAGTTTTAATAGATAGATATTACAAAAAATCAGGAAAAGAAAATTACGGGTAAGCTTCAGGTCTCAAGATCGAATTCAGTTTTATTCTTGTTATCTCTTGAGTTATTCCATTTTTTATAGCAGTAATCAATAAGGAATTGTCTTTCAGTCGGGTCCATTGATTCCAGCTGAATACCAGCGTCAAACTTAGAACTGTTCTCTTCGGCGCAATCCCTGATCCAGACTACTTTTCCAATCGAGAAAAAAGGCATGATTGTTTCCGGAAATGTCATTTCACAATCCAAGGTAACTCCCTGCTCAATCTTTTGATTCAAAGTTGCTTTAAAGCCGTCACGGCTGAAATTATCAGTAGTCAATAATCCCCTGATTTGAGTATTGCGGATATGGAATTCGCCGCTTATACTTGCACCAAAACGCATATGTTTTCTTCGCTCATCTAACATGGTATTTCCAAATTGGATTATTCAGCAATTAAGTCTTTATTATAATTTCGTTTAATTATACCACAAAAATAAAAGTTTACAAGGTGCAGCAAGAAATTTCAGGGATTAAGAACCGGCACTTCAAAAACCATAAAAGGATAAGGTGAAAAAATATTTTGCAAAAATTTAAAGCAGGGCATAAAATAGAGGGTAAAGGGGCCCAGAAGAATAATCAGCTTATTCTTTAATATGATACGGG
>JAKLQT010000240.1 GCA_022013205.1 Candidatus Omnitrophota bacterium
GATTTTAGCTCCGCTGTTAATCGTTTCATCCTTGAAAAGTCGCAAACTTACTTTTTGTTTGTTGAGTTTTCTTATTATAATTGGTTTGTTTTTACCATTGTATTTAAAACAGCGGGCAATTACAACGTTTGATCCGTTGACATGGGGAGAAAGATTGCCTTTGTGGAGGATGTCGCTAGACATGTTTGCTGATTTTCCGGTTTTTGGGGCTGGATTGGGAATGCAGGAGCACCTTTTTAACCGGTATTGGAAATCACCATTCCCCCTCCATTTCCAGTTTTATGATGCGCATAATAATTATTTGGGAATTCTATCGGAAACAGGCATTATTGGTTTAATTACGTTTGTATGTATTTTTATCTCCTTCTTTAAACATGTTTTTGTAATATTAAATGAAATCTCGGGATCCCGGCAGGTTATTCTCATGGGCTTGAATTATAGTGTTATCGCTGCTTTGATTTTTGCCTGCTCCGCTTCAAATATTACCGGCGGAGTTAAGGAGATGGCGGTATTTTGGTTTATTTTCGGCATGGCGTCCGGATTAATCGCTTTAAAAGAAAATCAGGAAAATATAGCGTAATTTTTATTTGATAATGTCAAAAGTAAAATGAGTGCGCCTAATCGACAACCACAGGTAAACACAGATGAACACAGAGAAAGAATTTCTCTATAAAGAATTAACTGGTGAAATAATAGATTCGGCGTGTAATGTTCATAATACGTTAGGATGTGGACTACTTGAAAAAGCATATGAGAATTCACTTGCCTGGGAGTTAGAATTAAGGGGGAGAAGAGTTTTTTTACAAAAAGAGTTCAAAGTGATTTATCGTGAGAAAGAGGTTGGAATATATTATGCTGATTTAGTTGTAGATGATAAAGTAATAGTAGAAGTAAAAGCAGTTGAAAACATAGATAATATTCATCATGCACAATTATTAAACTATCTTAGAATTTCTGGTTTAAGAGTGGGGTTAATTATAAACTTTGCTAAGACAAAATTGCAATATGAAAGATTTATCATTTGACTGTGTTTCCCTGTGTTCATCTGTGGTTTTTGACAATGATAGTGTTAAAAGTAAAATGAGTGCGCCGAGAAATATGAAAGGAATTTGGCGGATAATTGTAGAAAGAGTTAGCATTCCAAGGAGAGGGAGGGTGAAATAAACCATATAATTACCGTGCTAACAACTAATTATGATTTATTTAACTAAATATTTTTGACAATACCTTTTATTTTAATAATAGAGTTTTGATGAAATCAAATAGGTTGCTTAAAAACGCGGGAATAATGTTTTTTGCTACAGCAATAGCTAATTTTTTTAGCCTGCTGTATCAGCTGTTTATGGTTAGAGCTTTGGTGCCGGCTGATTTTGGCCTATTGGATAAGTTGATGGGGCTTACGCTTCTTGCGTCCATGCCTACAGGTACTTTTCAGGCAGTGGTAACAAAGTTTATAGCCAGCTTCAGGGCAGAAGATGATTTCAGTAAAATCCGCTGTTTTCTTTGGCTGTTTTTAAAAAAACTGGGGGTTTTAGGAATACTGGCCCTGATCACTTTTGTGATTTTTCGTAATAATATAGCTGCTTATTATAAAACTGAAAACACTTTTTTAATAGTAATGGTCGGCCTGTTATTGATAATTTCTACTGTCTTACCTTTGAACCTCGGGGCTTTGCAGGGGCTGCAGAAATTTAAGAGTTTAGGCGCCGCGTCCATATTAAATGGTTTTCTGCGATTCATCCTTGGGGCAGCTTTTGTGAATATGGGGTTTAAGGTGGCAGGAGCCCTGATAGCGCTTATTATCGCGGGGCTTATTGCTTTTCTCGCGGCTTTTATACCGCTTAGAAAGTATTTCATGTTTGAGCATAATAGCGGGCTTAAAAGTAAAGCGGTAAAGCTGGATCTTAGGGGAATTTATAAATACTGTCTACCTGCTTTTATAGCGCTTTTCAGCTTCGCGCTTTTAACAAATATGGATTTACAGTTGATTAGCCCGTTTTTTTCTAAAGAAGACGCGGGCTTTTTTGCCGTAGCCAGAATGATTGGTAAAATCATCCTTTATCTGCCCGGAGCTATAACAATAGTAATGTTTCCTAAAGTTTCTGAATATCATACGCTTAATAAAGATACGGCTCCTATCTTGAAAAAGTGTTTGTGGAGTGTCGGTTCAATATGTCTTTTCGCGGGGCTTATCTGCAGTATTTTCCCCGAGTTTATCCTCAAACTGCTTGTAGGAACAGTATATCCGCAATGCATACCTTTGGTTGTTCCTTTTGTCCTGAGTATGAGTTTTTACGCGCTGTCCAGTGTATTTTTGTTTTATTATCTTTCTATACATAACATGAAGTTTATTTATATTTTTATGGTTTTCGCGTGTTTGCAGGCAGGCCTGATCATGCTTTTTCACAGCAGTTTGCTGCAGGTACTTTATATTTTAGTCGTATGTTCAATAGCTTTGTTTTTTATTAGTACCCTGGGGATGAAAAAGTCAAGAGCATGAAAAATATAAAGGGAAAGAAAATATCAATAATAATGCCTGCCTATAATGAAGGAGACAGGATAGTTGATAGCCTTAAGGAAACCATTAAGACTTTTGACGATTTTGAGTCTAACTATGAGATTATAGTTGTTGATGACGGCTCAAGCGATAAAACTTTTGAAATAGCCAAAAACTTCGCGCATGAGGTAAATAAGGA
>JAKLQT010000241.1 GCA_022013205.1 Candidatus Omnitrophota bacterium
CAATAGAGCAATAGATAAAAATTTTATTTTACTTTTTTCTAAAATTAGCAAGAAAGCCACATAAGCAAGCCAGACAAACGGCAGAGAGAGCATAGATGATGCAATAAATAAAAAAAGTATGCCAATTGGTGGCAAAAACATTAAGAAAGGAATAATTACAAGGCCGCCTATTGATAAAATTATCAAAGCAATAGATTTAGCGAGTTTTGCCATAGTTTTTTGTAGTCATTATTTTCATTATAGCTGAAATTTAGTTTTTTGCAATTCAAAGAATAGGGGCTAACTGTGAATTCACCTCCCAAGTGCAACGTCTTGGGTGGCAGAATTTTTTTAAATTTTTATTTGGGCGATAGGAATATACGAGTTAATAAATAAAAATTCAAAAAAGAAATTTATTATGATATTAACACTAATCATTTTAATTATTGCAATTCTTTTTGTTAGAAGAATGTTTCTTTGGTATTGGAATAAAACCTATCAACAAAGAATGATAGACAAGGCAATATTATTATGCAAGAAAGAAGAAAATAAAGATTAAATAGTAAATAAATCAAACACTTACTTTTAAATCGGGTATATAAACATACTCATTTTGTTGCTTAAATATGGTTCTAACATTGTCCACGATGTGGAGCAAATTAAAGCTACCCCGATAAGGGGTAGGTTGATTTGCTCTGTGGTGTGGGGAGAACCTACCCCCCGAATGACTCTTCCGCTAAAAGCGGAAACCCGCTTGTCCTTCGGGCAACACCTTCTAATTCCCCCAAGGGGACTGCGATTTCAAGTAAGATATTATAAAAGAAATCGGGAGCCTACCACCGGAGCACCGACAAGAGCCCTTTATTTATAAGGGCTTTTTGCTTATACCCGAACAGGACTCGAACTTTTTTATTACTCGCTCAATTTTCTTACTCGTTTAATAACTGCGTCTTGGTATAGGCGAAAAGCTTTCCGTTTCTCTTTTTCAAAAACATAAGGCGTGCCAAGCACCCTATTGCATTTTTTACACTTTAATTCAGGAACATTTTTTATACTTAAAGCTTGCAAGCCAGCTAAATTTTCAGGAGCGAATATTCTATCAAAATACAATCGTCGCAGATTGCCCGGGCCGTCTTTTTGGTAAACAACAATAACGCTCTCGCACTTGCGACAGCAAACATTGAGTAGTCGTGAATATCCTCCACGAGCACTTTTATACTTATCTTTTTTAAATGAAAAGTTTATTTTATTATCCATAGATTAGAATTTATTTTATTTTAATTATACTCTTTTTAAAATTTTTTTAAAGTTGAGACATTAGAAAAAGAAAGCTCGCGGTTTATTTAGAAGTTTCTAAAAAAATCCGCGAGGTTATGATTATGCGATATACTTTTTGTAAATAGCTTGAGCAACTTTAATTATCTGATCTACTTCTGATACTATTTCAAAATCATAGCATCCTTTGTACTGAGAAGCCCAATATGCACTGAGCTCTTCTTTTGCGTTGATCAGGCGACTTCCATCTTTATCTCTGCCATCTTTTAGTCGTTGCTGTAATACTTCGATGGAAGGAGGCACGATATAAACTACATAAAGCTGGTTCGGGAATGCTTGCCTCATAGTTCTAATTTTACTAATTGGCCAGTCAAGCACTGGAAAATTTTTCTCATTTAATGCTTGAATTATCGGCAAACGAGGGGTTGCATAACGGATGCCATATAGCTCGTTAATTGCTAGTAACTCATTTTTTTTCCACATTTCATCCATTTGTTCATTAGTTATGGGAATTTTGTTTTTTTCTCCATCACGAAGTGGTCGAGTCATATATGGTGAGATATAGACAAAACGGCTATCAAGTTTAGTAAGCTCCTCAATAATAGAGCTTTTCCCAACACCCGACACCCCGAGAAGAAGCAAAAATTTACTCATTACAACCTCCTTTCCTTGTTTAAGGCATTTTTCAATCCGATCGTTGCTTGTTCTATTGCAACACGCCAAGGTTGTTGGCTTTGTGGCGGATAAAGAATATCACGCGATGAATTAACAAATACCCCTATATTGTCGGAATTGAGCAGGTCATGTAGGTTTTCATGGCTACCGCCCTGAGCGCCAACTCCTGCAAAGAGAACGGGCATGCTATCTGGGATGATTGGTCGAATTTTAGCTAAGTTGATTTCGGCGGTTGATGACAAGATAGGCACCATATTTCCATTGAAGTTCCACCTATTGATTACCATATCAAGCATATAACGCCAAAGAGGTTGCCCATTAGCAAGTAATACATCTTGGATAATACTCCCCGAAGAATTACTTGTTTTAACGAGCACCACAATTGTTTTGTCTGTGAGTTCGGCAAGGGGCATAATAGGATCATCGCCCATGTAAGGATTAGCGACAACACCATCTGCTTCAAGCGAGCCAAATATATTCTCGATATATGCCCCCATTGTATTTTTAGTATCGCCAATTTTACAATCCACAACAACTGGTATTCCTTGATGCGAAGTGTGGATATAATCGATTATATCCCTTAAAACATTGTGGCCTCCCCCCAACTTATCAAAGAAAGCTTTTTGAATCTTATAAACATACACATGCGGTGCTGTAATGTCAACCACTGTGCGGAGGAATATAAGCACTTTATCCTCATCAGAAATTTTCTTTTCAAGGATTTCCAATGGAATTTTCTTTAGGTCGGGGTCAAGACCACCACATAACAATGTATTGTGCGACTTCATTCGGAGGAGTATTCTTTC
>JAKLQT010000242.1 GCA_022013205.1 Candidatus Omnitrophota bacterium
ACGCCCCTATCGATTACAAGCAGAGCATTGTTTTTATCATATCACCAGCCGCGGTAATGAGCGCAAGCGCGTATTTCGAAATGAGCGGGATTATGAAAAGTTTCTCGAATATGTCGTAAAAGCAAAAGAACGTTACCGTTGCTATGTGTATGGCTACGTTCTAATGTCTAACCATTACCACCTACTTATTGAAACTACCCAAGCTAATTTGTCTAGGATAATGCATAATATCAATAGTTCCTATACAACGTATCACAATGTGAAATATAAGAGGGCGGGTCATTTATTTCAAGGACGTTACAAGTCGATAGTGGTGGAAAAAGAGAGTTATTATCTTGAATTGAGCAGATATATACATTTAAATCCTGTCCGGGCAAAACTTGTAGGTAGTCCAGAAGAATACCGCTGGTCAAGTTATCGAGGTTATCTGAGCAAAAAGGGAGATGGATGTATAGATAAAGAGCAAATAGGCGAAATTCTTGCGATGGATGTAAAAGCTTATCGTGAATTTGTGCATCAGGGGGTAGGAAGAAAGGAAGAGCCGTTTAAGGAGGTATATGGGGGCTTTATTTTAGGCCGAACTGATTTTATAAAATCAGCGTTAGATGAGTTACAAGATCAATTTGAGGGATTGAATGAGGTATCTTATAAGGGGCTGATGCGAAAACAAGTGGCGCAGGAAGCGATAATTGCCGGCGTAGAGGAAGCCTATGGCAGGCCATTAGAGCAAATACGCCAGAGCAAGAAGCGCCCCATGAATGAAAAAAAGATGTTGATATATTTATTGCGTGAAATGGGAACACTGACGAATCAAGAGATCGGTGCGCTTGTGGGAATGAAAAAGAGTGCAGTGAGTATGGCAGTGCAGAGTTTGGAAGAGGAGATGTCAAGGAATTCGGGATTGCGCAAGGAATTAAAGAACATAGTTTGTACTTTGGAGGGCTGACCCCTCTTTTTGTACTTATCAAATTTGTAAAGTCTAGTTCTACGGTGAGTCAGGCTGTAAACCCAGAGTGGGAGGTAGGTAGGGGCAACGTTGTTTGATTAATTGAAAAGCTGACAAAGGGAGTTAATGGCTGTATCCATTACATTATTACCTTATTAATGTAACACCATATTTTGCAATAGGTACCATACATGCACCTACGAGGTGCATGTATGGTTTTATAAAAGAGATTATCTGCGGGCCACAGATATTATGCGAACAGCGAGTTACTATCATCAGGATGCATTGCAGCTATCACTGAAAGTGATTTTTAGGTGAAGTTCAGAGATAGGAGAGAGATTAAGCATGAAACAATCAGCAGCAAGGATTGTGTTGATAAAGGGAAAAGGTATTGTGTTTGTTTGCGCTACTGCAATCAAACTTCTTTTTTAAAGATAAGCCTGTTCATATAAAATAACTGCTTTTTTGATAATAAAAGCGACGCCTCCTGAAGAAGCAGTCGCTCCGCTTACGGCAATGACATCTTTATTCAGGCCAAAGGGATCTATTCCACTTTTGCCAATAAATTGTTTAAGAAAACTTCCGCGGACAACAGAACGCCCTCGAGAATCAGTAAAACTTATTACTTTTACCGCATAAACCTTGCCTTGCATTGTTAAGCCAACGGCAATTTTCATTGTTCCAAAGTTTCCCGGTTCTTCAAGGATAATTGCTGTCCCGGCTTTTGCGCCGTCTTTTACGGCAAAATAAAAGTCAATTTTTTGAGGGTTAGAACCCAGATTTTCTCCCAGTCGGATTTTAACGGCATTAATCTCTGATTCTGAAAATGTTTTACTCTCGGTTACGATCTCATCATAATCAGGTAAAACCTTAATAAGTGCTTCCTTTTCAAGAAGAAGCGTTACGGCCAAACAGTGTGTTGTAAAAATATTAAACGTAATAAGAACGAAAAAATATATTATGGTAAATTTCCTCCCCACTCTTTTAAAATGTTTCAATTTCATAAACAAACACCCCGCATTTTTCTTTTTCATTTATTATTTAGAGATTAGTGTAAGCATTTTTTTTAATTGTGAAGAATATAAAATTTCATTGTCAGACGTAATCATTATTACGTTTGTCTCTGGTAATTGCTCGGCAATTTTTAATCCCTTTTCATGCCCCATCACAAATAGTGCCGTCGCCCAGGCATCTGCCTGCATCGGATCAGGATGTATTACCGTAATACCTCTTAAATCCTGGGTTGGATATCCTGTTTTAGAATCGAATATATGGTGGTAGCGTTTGCCGTTTTCGATGAAATACCGTTCATAATCACCGCTGCCGACAACTGCCATATCCTCAACCTCCAAATACCCCAGCATATCATTATTTTGCGGGTTTCTTATGCCAACTTTCCAAAGCGCATTTTTCTTTTTCCCCAAGGCATAGACATCTCCGCCGGCGTCAATTATGGCAGAATTTATTCCTTTGTTTTTCAATGTTTGCAGTGCCTGTCCAATCGCATATCCTTTGGCAATTGCTCCGCAATCAACGCGGACATTCTTATTGGTCTTATATAATGTACCGTCTTTTATAATAAGGAATTTATACCCGATATCCTTCAGGCAGATTTTAATGTCTTCCTCTGCCGGAACCTTAGGTGATTTTTCATAGAATCCCCATAGCTCCAAAAGCGGGCTTATGGTGATGTCAAAGGCCCCTTTTGTTGCCGCACTGATTTCCATTGCTTTTTGCACGACATATAAAATTTCGTTATCGGTAATGGGTATATCTTGATGATTAAACGCGTATAACGGGCTGTTTTTATTTTGAATGCTGAACTTTTTATCTACTTCCTCCATGCGGTCTAATGCCGCCTCTATCGCTCTTGAGGCGGGTTTTTTAGGGCCCCGGGCATAAATAGTCACATACGTATCCATCATTAAGCGTGTTTGTTTTTCCATAGGCGTGTGCGCGAGTTTTTTTATTCCAAAAAAAATCAGCAGCACTGCACATAGAGCAAACATGAAATATAAATATTTATTTTTCTTCATCGAATATTTCGCCGTCTTCTTGAAAATAACGTAGTGTTAAAATAGACAAACACAGATCAAATACCGATAAACACTGATATTGTATCCGTGTTCATCTTTAAAAAATCTGTGTTTATCTATTTTTAACAAAATTCTATCCTAAAATGTTGTTCGCCAGCCTATTGTTGTGCGCGCATTTTTCAGTGTTTCAGAATTATCAGACCTTTCGGCATCACAAAATGAGACATGTGAGATGATTGTTGAGGTTTCTGTAATCAGATAATTAATTCCAACTGTTAATACCTCATAATTATCGGTTCGCATAAATGTTGTGCCGGTCTTATAAAGGTCTACGTTGCTGTATTTAACCAGGCCTTTCCATTTTGGAGTGATATTATAAAGCGCTCTTATATAATATCCCGTTCTTTTTCCGTCTTCCTTATTGCCGCCGCTAAGCGATACATTGTCATCGCTTCTGTAAAGGTATTCGCTCATGATATTAAGCGCGTTGTATTTCCAGTCAAAGCCTAAGGCATAACGCCGTTGGGCATAATCATCATTTGTATCCCATTTTCCGTACCCGATAGAACCGAGAAGCCTTAATTTAGCCTGTAATAATTCCGGCGCAAAATGTAATAATACGATCTTACTATGATTGTCATCAACAAGGCTTTTCCCATTAAGCAAATACAAATAAAGCGGTAAAGACCACTCCTCAAAATCAAAATTTTTATATAACTCAAGCCCTTGATCAGACATTGTTTCCACCATGTCCAGCCCTTTATTTTGATGATTTAATTCATGCCACCAGATTTCCGTACCATACTCCTCACTGAATAAGGGGCTTATCAGTCCGGCTTTTAATACCATATCATTCGGTAATGATACCAACATATACGCCCGATGAAATGAAGTAGATGTAGTGGCGCTTGTCGCCCGCGTTATATCACTGCCTAATGAAGGTGTTGCTGAGGCGGAAACAGAAATCTCCGGTTCCACATACATGCTAAGATAATCAGACAGCTCTTTTTTAAAAGAAAGATAAAAGGAATTTATTCCCGCGGAGACGTTATTGTGCTGTTTTATCCCATTGCGCTTGCCGTCGGATTTATCAAACATATACATCCTGAAATGGCCGCCGACTTCAACTCCGGTACCTAAACCCTCGTATGATTTTGCTTTTAGCTGGCCTACGGATGTTTCTAATGACTCAACTTTTTTCTCCAGCTCTGTTATTTTATCGGCAAAAGCATTTGGTTTTAAAAAAGCTATGGATATAAGCACTACAAATATTGTAACAGTAATATTCTTCATATCCTCCTCCTTTTAATTTTATTGTTAATAAATATTAAAATAATAACTGATTTTCGCCCCTCCCCTCTATTTTTCGTTACTTAAGTATAAATATTTTAATACAACTTTTTTATATTGTATAGTTAAATTTTTCTTTGAATATATCCCTTTACATTCACTATCCTTTATTGAGAATTATAATTTTAAGCAAATTGAAAAAAATTACACTATCTTGAATCTTTGCACCAATTCCTTTATCATCAAGAAGATGTATAATTAAATCAGGATTTTCTTTCTTTAGCAGTTCAAATTGCTTCTGAATTATTTCCTGCTCTCCTTGAAACATGGGATAACGAATCGCCCCGGTAATAGTACTGCACAAGATTTC
>JAKLQT010000243.1 GCA_022013205.1 Candidatus Omnitrophota bacterium
AATATATTTATCAAACAAAAAGCCTTGGATAAATAAAGCTGTAAAATCAGCTATTAGAATTGCCGATATTACCGAAGGGATCGCTCCCCCTGCTTTAAGTAGTAACAACACAAGTGAAATTTTTACTATTTCTCTAACAAAGTAAGCATACGCCGTGTATTTTACTTTTTCAAAAGCTATAAATATTGACTCGCAAATCAACATACCCGAGGCAGCAAAAAAACTGAACCCGAGAATAGATACCGCCGCTATAATATCCGAGGGATATTTCATTACAAATACTAACAACAGCATGCAAACATAGCACAAAACAGACGAAATTAAGCCTATAATCACAAAATTTGATAAATATCTATTTACCTCCGTCTTATTTTTTACAATTTCTCTGGTAAGAAGATTATCCAGCCCCAAAAAAGAAATTAATCTGAATATGCCATAATAAGTAAATACAATCGAATATTTTCCCAGACCTGAATCCCCCAAATACATAGCAATACTCAAAACTATAACAAAAGAGGAAATAGGAGTTAAAATTTTAACAGAAAAGATAGAAAAACTATTTTTAAGTAATGAGTTAAACTGATTTCTGATTTTCGATAAGGATATTTTACCCAACATTTTTATTTCCTGTAATAGCTATTCTTTTAATAACCATCGTCATTGATACTAATAAAATAAAAATAGGGCTCACAGACATTGAGCCAAACATAACTATAGATTCAAAAAAGCCATGAATCATACTACCTAGCATTGCTGCCGCAAGAGCATAAAGTATATATCTTAACCGCTTATCAGGCAAAATCTTCAATATATTAAATACTTCTTTAAAGTAAATATAATGAAACACATAAATCATAATACCCCCAATTAACCCCATCTCCGCGCTGTAGTTTAAAAACATATTATGCGCACCTAACCACATTATAAGAGTATCAAAAGAAACGCCGCCTCCTAAATAAACCATTTCACCGGCAAGTTTATTTAGGCTTGGCACAGAAATAAAACCATGGCTGGAAAAGAAATTCATGGGGAATGTCCCTAAGCCCCAGCCTAAAAATGGCCGCTCTTTTATCATCTGCCATGCTCCTGCCCATATATACCCTCTTCCTGTCCCGCTATCAAAACGAAACAAATCTTTCGTCAAATCAAAAAAGTTAAAAACAAGCACAAAAGCAATAATCGATAATAAAAAAGACCATCTAATTGTTTTTCTTTTAAAGACAAAAATGGCCACACTAAAAGAGATTAATACAGACAGCATTGATCCGCGTGAGAGGGAAAAAATCACTCCAAGAACCATAACGAAAAGAGAAAATATAAGCAACAGCTGCTTTCCCCTATTATTTTTCGATAGGAGTTTCCAGGTTGCCAATGGAATAATTAATGATAAATAATTTCCGAAAAGATTAGGATGCGTAAAAGTCCCAACACTACGATAATTAATCATTCGAAAAGATCCTCTTTCAACTATTGGATTAAAGCCTCTTTCCATAGCCGGGATAACAAATCTTTCCATACTCTCAAAAAATCTAAATTGCACCAGAAAATACTGCATAACTCCCAGTGCCGCAACAAAAGCACCCAAAATGATCATAATCCTTACTATCTTCTCCAATACTTCCTTATTTTCTATAAAATCAATAAACATATAAAAATATAAAAAATACAAACCATGCCTAGAGAGCACACACAAACTTGTTATTACATCTGAAGAAGACACTGACGTTATAATTCCCCATAACAAAAAAGTCAAAATCCATAGATCAAAAGGATTCTTTATTTTAAAAGATTTAATCGTACCGCTTTTACACTTAATTCTTCGAAACAGCCAAACACCTATAAGAAAACCCCCCATGATAATTTTGAATGATTCCAAATACTTCGTAAGGCCGGGGACACGCATAATAGGAGTAATTATTATAAACCCTATCAAAATTAAATTCTGACAAAAAAATAATGACATTATTATCTTTCTTTAGAAATATGCGCGCTGTAATATCCGTAAATCGAAGCAACCAGCCCAGAAAAAAATAAACTAATTAACATCGCTAAAAGAATGGTTAATTCTAGCGGCCTACTTTTTCTTAGCGGTATTGCTGCAGGACTAACCAGCTTTATATTAAAAAATTCCTTTCTATTTTTTAATAATCGCATGCTATTGTATTTATTTAAAATATCCATATACATAGTTTCATTAATCCTGATTTGACGGGTGATCCTATTCAAAACCAATGAATCCTCCGATAATTGTTTCGCTCTGGAAGAATACTCCTTCATGAGCAAAGATAACGATTCAACCCGTAAGTATGCGACACTTAAATCTATATCCGTTTGCATTTGCTGTTTCGCCATCTCCTGATAAGCAGGATTCAGTGTAGAGATTTCAGATTTAGCTATTCTTACAGCTTCTTTGCGAAAGCTATTTTCTACAATTTTAATTCTTTCCCTGATATTTTCTGCCTGGGGGCTTGTTTCTGAAAAATCCCTCAACAATTTACATAATTCAATTTCTAAATCCATCAACTTTATCTTTTTCGCTTGAATTATTGGATTTTCAGCGATTTCAACCGCAGAAAGAATTAACTTTTCCTGCTCTGAAAGCTGAGTAAAAATTTTCTTTTTAGTAAGAGCTAGCTCTTCTTCATGCATTTTTGACTTAGCATACTCAAGCTCAATTTCATAAAATCTATCTAAACTCGCTTTTATTTCCTCATCTATAGCTACTATCTGATTTTTTCGCTTAAATTCTCTTAACGTTTCCTCTGCCTGAAATAATTTATCTTTCAGCTCGTCCTTTTCTTTTTCTAGATTCCTGGTCACCTCAATGATCTCTTTGTTTTGAAACTCATTATTCCATCGGCTGTAAACATCTATCAACGTATTAGCTATTTCTGCAGCTTTAACAGCCGTTTTAAATCTGACATTAATCCTAACAAGATTTGTAAATGGGATCTGCTCAACCTCTATACATTTTCTACTAATAAAATCTACTGTTTGCCTGATATCTATCTCTCTCTCATCTGCTTGAGGATGCAATAACCCCGCCAACTCGACCCTACGCGCAACTTTTTCCAGCACAGGATCACTTTTTAACATCTCAATGTGAGTTCTAATATACGGGATATAATTCTGAAGAGACGGCCTTTCTGTTCTAACAGATGCCACGTCAGACAGATTTTCCTTAATCTCCAGCATAACCATTGCTGAGGTTTTATACTCTGAGGTTACGAACAGAAACCAAAAAACAACCAAAAAAAAGATTGGCGAACAGGCAATAAAAATATTTTTTCTGCGGCATGAAATTTCTTTTATTGTTTTCATTTTATATTTCACCTAACTATCTTGACCTGTTTCCGGGGCTACGTTCCTCAATATCAATTATGTCAAGATAATATCCCAATACCGGTCTTGTTTTAGTAATAAATTGTTCAACAAACGTATCTAACTTTGCAATGAAAGTCTTTGGTACAAAAACAATATCACCGGGTTGAAGTTCCATGTTTTCTCTCATGTTGGCCTCATTTATTACTTTATTAAAATTTATGCGCACTGCATTAGGTTCATTAGCATATGCTTTCCGTACAACAATGACACTTTTAAGCGCAGCCGTATCCAAATACCCTCCGGCTTGAGTTATAGCTTCAAGGACTGTTGCTCCTGCTGCCAGGGGGTATACTCCCGGCCTAGACACCTGTCCTAATATAAAGTATTTACTGCTTTGAAAGTTAATCACAGTCACCGTAACCTTAGGATCCTTTAAAAATAGCGATAATCTTGAAGACAATTTATCTGCCAGTTGAGTTGCCGTTAATCCTGTAGTATCAATATTACCCACTAAAGGAAATGTGATGTTACCATCAGGCTGAACCATTACTTTCTTGTTTAGATCAGAATGCCGCCAAACAAAAACACTTAACTCATCTGATTTCCCTAAAATATATTCTATTTTATCTATCTTTGATTTATCTTCCGGCCCTAATTCTCTTTCTCTATCTAAATGCGAAATCTCCGCGATTTTATTTGCTTTATCTTTTTCTGATTTTCTCTTTAATCTCTCTATAGCCTGATAACAATTTTCTATCTGCAGTTTTACAAAAACAGTTCTCTCCCAATGCGGATAATCTATGCTGATCTTTTTAAATTCACTCAAGGCGGAAGTAAATAATTCCAAAGGCTTTTCTGTCCCTCCATTTTTATCATACAAAGCCGCTTCATCCATTTTTGCTTTAGCTTGGACATACCGCTCCCTAAGGTCAATCTGGCCTTCCGCTTTCGCTTTCTGACTAACAGATAAACCTATAACATTCAACAGTACGATAAGAAGCAATAATTTTTTCAGCATACCCCTCTCCTACATTAACCTTCTCTAAACAGCTATGCGCCTTGGCCTTTTTTATAATATATCAACTTATGCAACACCTATTTAACAACCTCGAATTTTCAGCAACTAATCCAGCATACCTTCGCCGCCTACAAGCATTATAAATTAATAGAGATTAAAACCGAATATTATTAACTATCTACCTTGCCCAAGCTTCTTTATAAAAATAAAATACCTCTCTTAATTGTCTTAAAAAAGGGCTATGCGAACCGTTCCCCTGTCCGCAAATACCAATCCATTCCTGGCTAGGCCTCTTCTCTGTGGGGCCGGCTTGAAACCAAGGCTCTCCGCTTGTCCACCACCTATCTAACCATTCAAAAGCTACCCCTCCTATCGAATTCCCGGCGCCTTCGCCTCCAGCTCTATTTTTGTATATATCCTTCCAGCAACCGCTATGATACGCTCTCTGAATATCTTCATCTACTTTCGCATTTTTAAATTTAACAGCAGCTCCTCCTCCATATTCTGTTATAAGCAACGGTTTATCATATGACTTTTTGACTTTTTCCCAAAGACTGTTAAACCCTTTAGGTCCGCGATAAGCATTGGCTCCAAATACATCAATATCCGGAGCAAACTCAGCAAAATACTCTAACAACCCTTCATCTCCATTACAAACAGCCACCGGATGATTCGGGTCCAATTCATGAATCATAACTGCAACCTCATTAACAAACTTAACATATTCTTTAGGATATTTCCCTGCATTTGTCCTTGTATATGCCTGCAAATTATTTTCATTTCCCAAAATCCAAAGCAGGATATATGGTTCATCTTTAAAATCCAATATCATCTGTCTTACACTATTTTTCATATTCTGAAGCTGCTTCTTATCGGTATAATCCGTTCCTTTCTGCCACTTTGCCCATGAACCGACTGTATAAGCTCCCAGAAAATCCCCCATAATTACCCGAATATTATATTTTTCAAAAAGATACCGCAATAATTGCTTGTTAGGCGGATGTCCATATTGGTTTATGCTATTCCTATCATACAAATTCATTAAACTGGCCTCATTTGATGCGTGATGATAAATCCTTATTGTATTCGCTCCCATTTCTTTTAATAAACTAAAATCTCCTAAAATTTGCTCATCATCATCTTTCACATTATTTCTGTTTTTATCAACCCAACTCTCCTGCGGAGCATCAATTTTTCCATTATTATTCTCATCTGCAATCATCCAATCATCTAATGTTGCATCTTCAGGGCTTTGACCTACTTTGCTAGAACTATACCCAACACCTTTGATAAAATACGGTTGTGAGTTGACAAGCAACAGCCACTCCCCGTTAGAATCCTTATGCACTCTAACCTTTTTCTGATCCTGCGAGTTTACTGCCTTATTGCTAAAACCGCAACAAGCAACCCAAAAAACTAAAAATAAACCAATAAATTGTATTACTTTTGCTGATCTATCAATCATCTTA
This sequence comes from Candidatus Omnitrophota bacterium, assembly GCA_022013205.1. Classification (GTDB taxonomy): domain Bacteria; phylum Omnitrophota; class Gorgyraeia; order B26-G9; family B26-G9; genus JAGLQQ01. The sequence goes on from JAKLQT010000243.1 coordinate 5,812, forward strand.
ACTCCTTCCGTCAACAGCAAATCACTCTATTCTTAATCGATCCATCCAGCTTACCCAGGACAAACAGCATCCTCCTCAATAAAAACAACACTACTATAACAATTCTCTCTACAAATGACGTTTCAATATCCGTCTTTTTTAGACTATTATGTATTTTAACGTAAATATAAACAGGAATAACTGCAAGAATAAAATAGTTTTGTGTAAAACAAACAAAAATAGCCATGCCTAATATAAGAATATATAAAAATGATATTTTCACCCATCCTGTAATCGGAGAATTTTCAAAAGATACCCTGTCTAAAAACGGTGCTTCAATAATTAATGTATTTGGAAAATGCTTTTTAATTATCATCGGATGCGCCAGTCCGTACAAAAATATTTGCTTAAGTATTTGTTTTAAGCGGCTCCTATCCTTATGAAATACCTTCAACTCAGAGTCAAAAAAAATATCAATATTTTTCTTCATCAATCTTACGCGAAAATCAGTATCCTCCCCGGCAAAAGAAAATCTCTCATCGAGCATCCCCACTTCGTCAAACACCTCCGCTTTATATGCACTGTTGCGAAATAATGCGCAGTCTTTAAGGGAAATCTTACTCTCTTTCGAGCATATTTTTTTTCTTTTTCTATCGATCCAATACCATTCAAGAGCCATAAATTTCCCGATGATATTCCCCGGCAAATATCCATAGGTTTTCCCTGTAATTATCCTTAATTTTGAATTTACTTCATAATGATTGAGTATCTTTTCAATCCAGTTATTGCTTAAAATACAATCCGCGTCGGCAAAAGCAATCAAATCAGTTTGCGCATAACTTAAAGCCTTGTTCCTTGCTGCTGCAGGACCTTTTTTCCTCTCGGAAAGAATAAGTATTTTTTTCGCAGCATTTTTTTCTTTAATAAACTTATTTATTCTGCTCACAGTATTATCAGTAGAAACATTATCAACCAAAATTATCTGATCTGGAAGCATCAATTGATTGAAAATTGACTCCAGGCATAATAATATTGTCTGCTGAGCGTTATAAAATGGAACAATTAATGTTATAGACTGTTTCATCTTTCTATCTTGCAGGGCTTCTCCAAATTATCTCACTACGGCCAGTTAAAAATTTCATTAATCCAGCAACTGCAGCAGCGTTGCCTAAAACCACAGATAAGAGGATTAAAAAGAATTTTGAGTTAACGTTATTTTTATACAATATATATCCGACGACACTACCGACATAAAACAGGATCTGCAGAAATAACAAATATCTATATCCGGAAATTGGGGTTAAAAAAATATTAGAAATAAACAAGACAATCAAAAAATACGGCACCTGCCATTTTAAAAATCTATGTGACAGGATTTTCCAGCTTTGTAAGCACGATTCTTTAGATCGAAAAGGATTTAGTAATACTTTGTTTTTTCTCACAGCATTATATCCGGTGGAAATAATACGACTTTTCCTTTTAAATTCATCTTTGATATCCGCACAAGGCTCTTCAAAAGCAATTGCCTGCGGCTCATATACTGATTTATGCCCTCTTTTCAAAAGCTCCCACACAATAGCAACATCAGCGCCGACAGCTTCCACTGCAGGAAAAGGATATACACTTTTTCTAACAGCAAAATTACTGCCATCTACCGCAATAAGCCCGCCGCAGGATAAACTTTCATATGTTCTTATAAACGATTCATATGTCCAGTAAAAACCTTCACCCGGCCCTCCCATGTTACGAGCAGATAGCATCCTTTTTTCTCCATTAACACATACTACATTTTTATCATTAAAATTTCTGGTTAATTTTTGTAAATTATCTTTCTTAAATATTGTATTCGCGTCACAAAAAACTATAATTTCTCCTTTTGCTTTAGCAGCACCTTTATTTATCGCGTTTAATTTACCCCCTCTATTTTTTATAACATCTAAAACCACACCTTTGTTTTTAAACCCTGATACGATTTCATTAGTCATATCTACTGAAGCATCGGAAACAACCCTGATTTCTATTTTGTCCTGAGGATAATCCAAAGAAAGCTTATTTTCTATTGTTTTTTTTATACACTTTTCTTCATTATGCGCTGCAATTAAAATAGTTACCTTTGGCCGAATATCGGCTTTCATTACAGCAGGAGCTGGAAACAACTTAGCTATTACAAACAATAACGCAGGATATCCCGCATATGTATAAATAATAAACGCGTTAGAGATCCAAAACAAAAATTCCATCTATTTGGCTACCTCTTCATATACCGCCTCTAGCTTATCTGCACATATCTTCCAATCATATTTTTCTTCCATTAACTTCCTTGCGTTTCTAACTATTTTTTCTCTTAAATCATAATTGTCCAGCAATTCAAAAACCATATTGGCAAAATCAATTGGAGTATCTGCCCTTAAAAAATCTCTGCCGTCTATTATTTTAAGCCCTTCGCAGCCAACGGAAGTAGAAACAACCGGCCTACCCATTGCCATCGCTTCTAAAACCTTAAGATGAGACCCCCCGCCTATTCGAAGCGGGCAAACATAGATGAGACACTTTGATATATACTCTCTAATATCATCAACTCGCCCGGTTACAATAATAGATTTATCCTTATTAGCCAGCTGTTTTACCTTTCTTAAAGGGGATCTCCCCGCAATGACAAACTTAAGAAAAGGCTTTTTAGCTTTTATGAGTGGGAAAATCTCCTCCGCGAAATAAACCACGGCATTAACATTTGGATAACGAGACATAGATCCTGTAAAAAGTAATACATTGGCCGGCTGCTCTTTTCCAATCATAAAGTGTTCTGTATCTACACCATTATCTACCACTGATATATTTAACTCTTTTTTTTCGTTTAAAAAAATTTTCCTATCAATGTGCGAAACTGTTACAACCTTATCCGCTTTTGCGAAACCATTTATCTCAAAATGCTTTAGCTTCGCTGACTGTGTCCATCCGTAAATCCTCTGAATAATATTTCCTCTAGTCTCTTCATATCTCTTTATAAGCATAAATTCTGCATTATGAGCCGTCATCACAACTGGAGCGGAAAATCCATCATCGAGATATTGCGCAAAAAAATAATCATCAAAATGCACAACTTTAAACTTATTTTCACTGACCAACTCTTTGATCTTTTCTGCCATAATTTTAGAGCGGTAACACATAACCTTATACGGCATATTACTAATACAACTTTTTAGAAATTTTAGCAGCGATTGTTTTTTGGACAACGGGACGCACACAATATCTACACAAAATTTTTTAAGCATTTTAATATCAGCCGTATCGTTGTGCGGATAAAAAAAACTGACCAGCTTAATCCTATGTTTTTTTGAAAGCTCCCGAATTAGATTAAAAGTTCTAATTCTATTACCGCTTATCGGAGGATACGGAAGCTCCCTTGTGACCATCAATATATCCATCTAAAACATCCTATATTTCATACTACCTATTTACCCCGGCAAAAGGCCTTATTTTTTTATCTACGATTAAAACTGAACCTTGATCTTTCTACTTAGCCAGGCTAATAAATATTTTTCAAAAATAAATCATTGAGCTTAATTTAACAATCCTTTCCATAAATAGATTTACTACCTTTAAGACTGCCAAATTGCGGCCTTGCTTTTATTTTTTGAGCTTGGACATCTATGGGAACTGCTTTGCTTCTTAATTTCACTTGCCTCGCAATGCAAGTCGACAGCATCCTTGCTGTATTAAAAATAATTTTAAAATCCAGAGAGAGCGACTGATTTTTTACATAAAAAAGATCATTTCTAATCCACGATTCAAATTCCATCTTTCTCCCCTCTGCCTGCCACATCCCTGTCACCCCCTGTTTAACCATTAGCCTCACTTCTCGCCAATACGGGTTATATCTGAGCTCATTATCAGACAGCGGCCTAGGACCGACAATGCTTATCTGCCCCAAAAGAACATTTATTAATTGAGGCAGCTCATCCAGGGACAATGCTGAAATCAGCCTTCCAACCCGTGTAAACCGGGGATCATTAATTATCTTAAACATAGGGCCGTCCGTTAAATTTAACTTCTCAAAATCTATCTGTTTTTTATCTGCGTCCTGAACCATTGAACGAAACTTTATCATTTTAAATTCTTTATCTTTATTCATCATTCTTTTCTGTATAAAAAAAACTGGCCCAGCTGAATCCAATTTTATTACTACGGCAATAATAATAAATACTGG